>USLV01000220.1 GCA_900555705.1 uncultured Oscillospiraceae bacterium
AATGGACAGTTTGCAAAAGGAAAGCCGCCGGGTTCATCCGAAACCGGCGGCTTTCCTTTTGCAAACTGTCCATTCGCGGAAAATTTCTGCGGCCCGGCACACAAAAACAGCCGGATGATCGGAGATCATCCGGCTGTTTTTCGTTATTTCTCAATTCGCCGTCGTCTGTGCCAGCTCCTGTCCAATGTTGAGGATGTGGTCGCCGATGCGTTCGAAATCCGTCAGCATCTCAGAATAGAGCACACACGCCTCGTCGGAGCAGACGCCGGTCTGCATCCGCTGAATCTGGTTCCGGCGGAACTGCGCGGTCATGTCGTCAATCCGCTGTTCAAGGGCGGCAATCGCCGTCAGCTGTCCGACATCGACGGTGTCGAGCTCCCGCAGCAGCGAAAGCGCCTCGCGGCAGACCGCGCGCATCTCCTCGATCTCGCCGCGCGCCTGATCCGAAAAGCTGATCCGCTTTTCCTCGAGCCGCCGCGTATATTCACCGATATTGACGGCGTGGTCACCAATCCGCTCGAGATTGCCGCAGATCTTGAAGAAGGAGCTGACCCGTGCGGAATCCTGCTCATTCACCTCATAGACGATGATATGGGAGATATATTTCGAAATCTCCTTGTTGAGAAAGTCGATATAGTCCTCGGTTGTCTCGATCTCCGTCAATCCGGCAGAGGAGACTGCCAGCACCGCACCGAAGCTGCGGTCGACATTTTCCCGCGCCATATCCGCCATCCGTCCGAGCTCCAGCCGTACACCGTTGAGCACAATCGCCGAGGTACCCATCGTATATTCCGGAGAGGCGTCCACCGATTTGATGTGCAGCAGCTGCGGGCCTTCAAAAGAGGTCTCCGCTGCGTGCTCCGGCAGCAGCCGCTCGGCCAGCCGCGCGAGCAAGGTCCCGAACGGGAGCAGCAGCAGAGTCGTCACAATGTTGAAAAGGGTGTGCATCGCTGCGATCTGCCCTTCCGGACTACTGGGCAGCAGCGATTCCAGCAGAGAGGTCAGCGGTGACAGCAGGCAGATCAGTGTGAACAGCACGGTGCCGATCACGTTGAAAAGCAGGTGGATAACCGTTGTACGCTTGGCATTCCGGCTGGCGCCGATCGAGGCCAGCACAGCCGTCACGCAGGTGCCGATGTTTTGACCGAAAAGGACATAGGACGCGCTGGACAAACCGATCAGCCCACTGCCTGCGAGTGTCTGCAAAATGCCGACCGAGGCGGAGGAGGACTGAATCACGGCGGTAAAGAGCGCGCCGGCCAGAATGCCGAGCAGCGGATTGCTGAACCGGGTCATCAGGTTGACAAACGCCTCCGACTCCCGCAGCGGCAGCATCGAATCGCTCATCATCCCCATTCCGAGAAAGAGAATGCCAAGACCTGCGAGAATCTGGCCATAGTGATGGATCTTCGGCTTTTTCATAAAGACCACCATCGCGACGCCGCAGAAGGCGAAGAGCGGCGCCATCGCGCCGACATCCAGCGCAATGAGCAGACCAGTGACCGTTGTGCCGATATTGGCACCCATGATGAGCCAGACCGCCTGGCGGAGCGTCATCATCCGGGAGTTGACAAAGCCGACCACCATGACGGTGGTGGCAGAAGAGGACTGGATCACCGCTGTGATGCCAGCGCCGACCAGCACACCGAGCAGCCGGTTAGAGGTCAGTCGCTCGAGAATACGCTTCATACGGTTGCCCGCAGCTGCCTCAAGACCGGAGCTCATCATCTGCATACCGTAGAGAAACAGCGCCAGTCCGCCCAGCAGGCCCAAAATATCTGTCAGTTTCATCGTTTCCCTCAAATCCCCTTTTACCGGTTTTCGATCTTTCACATGATTTCTATAGCAATATACCGAAAACCGGCAAAGTGTGCAAGAGGTTGCGCGCGGATTTTACATACATTTTACCTGTATCTCGGACAGACGGCAAAGAGGCCGGTTTCCGAAAGGAAACCGGCCTCTCCCGGACGCCGCAGCGTCAGATTCGCAAAATAAACTGGTGCATCGCCACCCGGCGCTTCATCAGATAGTCCATCAGGTCATAGAGATAATCGCTGTAGCAGGTCTGCCAGATATCCTTAAAGTTCGCGCCGATCGGCGTTGTCAGAACATCCCACCGCTCATAGTTGAGCTTCTGGGACTCGGCGACCATCTCGCCCATCGCATAAATCGTATCGTCCAGTGTCCCGGTCTTCTCGACAAAGGCCTGCCACTCCTGCTTCAGCAGAGCACGTGCCTCCGGCATACGGAACAGATTCCGGAACCAGCCCGCGCCGCTGTTATAAAGACTGGAGGGGCTGTTTTCAGTATTCCAGTAGTTGCAGTTCCCGGAGGAGCGGTCGAAGTCCCAAACCGGACCGAGCTTCAGCTTGCCGTTCACATCCAGCGTCATATAGACACTCGAGTGCATCGAGGAATCGGTGTTGTTCATGAACTCCTCGATCAGATACCATTTCACAAAGGAATCCACATCTGCGCGGCGGCTGAACTGGTCGTAGTTGCGATCCTCCAGGAAACGATAGGCTTCCTGCACCTTGTCGTAAATGTAATCCACCATTTCCTCGTTCAGGTTCTTGGTCGAGGGCTTCTTGATGGTCAGCCATTTCGGCCCGACGGCGAAGAAGGTCTCGTCCGTTTCGGGATTGTAATAGGCCGCTTTGCCAACACGGCTCCAACCATAGGACTCCCAACGCTCCGGATCCAGTACGATGACATTGTCGGTTCCAGCGTTTTCCTCCATGACATGGGCGTCAAACTCCATCAGGTAGCCGACCTGATTCGGCTCGGGAACGACATCCCCACCGCCCAGCGCTTCCACAGCATCGCTGTAATCGGTGATGTTGACGCGGGTATTTTCAATTTCAATTTTCTCGATCAGCGTATAGCTGCCCCAGAACTCGCCATTGAGCCAGAGGTCGACCAGCCGGGTCTTCATGACATATTCAAGGCCGACCGTCTCGGCAATATAGGAGGCCACGTGATTGCGCAGCAGGGTTTTATCCTCATAGTTGGCCACGAGCGCCCAGTTCTTGGATTTCTCGATGCCGAGCACCTCGGATTTCTTGTCCAGCTTGATGGTATAGCTCCTCTTATCGTGCAGCCAGCTCGAGTTGCCGCGGCCCTTGACTGTGCCAGGAACGAGCAGCGGCGCACCCTCCATGGCATAGGGACACATCTCACTGTCGCCGCCGCCGACATAGAAGG
>USLV01000221.1 GCA_900555705.1 uncultured Oscillospiraceae bacterium
GAATGCCTGTTTACGGCGGACGTCGATGAGCTGCTGGCGCTCTGCTGCGAGCAAAAATGACAACGGAGGGGGACGCGGTGTCCGGAGGGATGCGGCGTCCCTTTGCCGTGGAAAGAGGATGGAAGATGAACAGAAAACGCATTTGTCGGGCATGGATGGCGCTCCTGCTGCTGGCGGCACTGCTGCTCGGCGGCTGCGGAGGCAAGGCGCCGGACGGCGGTGTGCAGAGCAATGCGCCATACAACTACCGGCTGGTGGAGGGCACAGTCAGCATTGTGGCCTATACCGGCGCCGACACGGCGGTGACGGTGCCTGCTGAAATCGATGGGAAGCCGGTTCGATCCATCGGAAGCCGCGCCTTTTCCTGGAACAAAACGGTCGAGAGCGTGACGCTGCCCGAGGGACTGGCATCGCTCGGGGATGCGGCGTTCTACAACTGCCCGGCGCTCAAAAGTCTGTCGCTCCCGGCGAGCCTGACGACACTCGGCGCGGATGTGCTGGCCGATTGCACGGCGCTGGAGGCTGTCACCGTCGCGGACGGCAATCCCGCCTTTGCCGCTGAGGACGGCATCCTGTTCTCCGCCGACCGGCGGACGCTGCTGTGCTATCCGCCCGCCCGCGCCGGTGAGCGCTACGCTGTTCCGGATACCGTTACCTCGATCGGCCGCCAGGCCTTCGAGGAGGCGGTCTATCTGACGGAGGTGACGCTGCCTGAGAGCGTGACCTCGATCGGCGAGCAGGCCTTCTTCTCCTGCCGGGAGCTGTCCGCCGTCGCCCTCCCGACGGGGTTGACCAGCCTCGGGGCCTCGGCGTTCACCAACTGCGAGAGCCTGCTGCAAATCGAGCTGCCCGCCGCGATCCGGGAGGTGCCGGATCAGGCGTTCTGGAACTGTGCGTCACTGGCGAAGGTGACGCTGCCCGAGGGGTTGTCCCGGATTGGGGCGGGCGCCTTCCGGGGCTGTCTCCTGCTCGAGACGCTGGAATTGCCGGCGACGGTCCGGGAGCTCGGGGACGCCGCCTTCTGCGAATGTATGAGCCTGCGGACACTCACGATTCCGGAGGGGGTGCCGACGCTCGGGGAATACCTCTTCGGCTACTGCACCGCGCTCGAGACGGTCACGGTGCCGGAGAGCGCCGTCAATATCCATGCGCTGGCGTTCAGCACCTGCAACGAGGCGCTGGTGATCCATGGCCCGGCGGACTCGGCGATCGCATCCTATGCCGAGGCGAACGGGCTGCCATTTGAGGCGGCGGCATGAGCGGGGAGGCACGGCCGGATCGTCTGACGGTGGAAAAGCGGGAGGAGGGGCTGCCGTTTTCGTCGGCTTCCGCCGGGGAGCACAGCCACAACGCCCATGAGCTGCTGTATATCCTGGAGGGCGCGGCGGAGGTGACGGTCGGCGGCCGCCGCTATACGGCGGAGGCGGGCGCGGTTGTGCTGTTCAGCCGGCTGGAGGCGCATTGCGTCCGGCCGCTGACCGACCGCTACAGCCGCTATATCCTGACGGTGCCGCCCGCGTTGCTGCACGCGGCGCCCGGCGGAGAACGGCTCGGGACGGTTTTCGTCAACCGTCCGGCCGGTTTTTCCCATTGCCTGATGCCGCCCGACGGCCGCGGGACGCTCGAGCCGCTGTTCGCCGCGCTCTGCCGGGAGGCAGAGGAGGAGCGGGCATTTGCCGGAGAGCGGATGACCTGTCTGCTTGGGGAGCTGCTGATTGCGCTCTACCGGCTGTGCCCGGCGGCCTTTTCGGTTTCGGCGGGCCGCAGCGAGGAGACGGTGCGGCAGGTCAAGGCGTATATCGACGAGCATTTTGCCGAGCCGATTGCCGTCGGCGACCTCGCGCAGCGGTTCTATCTCAGCAATTGCTATCTCTCCCACATCTTCCGCCGCGTCACCGGCTACACACTCAAGCAATATCTGCTGCTCTGCCGACTGGCCGAGGCGCGCAGTCTGCTCTGTCACACGAGCGACCCGGTTGGGGAGATCGCGCTGCGGGTGGGATTTGCCGACGTCAACAATTTCATCCGCTATTTCCGGCAGCAGCTCGGGACGACGCCGAACCAGTATCGCCGCCGACAGCCGCCGGAACCGACGGACGACTGACACACCGCAAAAATTGCCGATCATCCGGCGGAAAACGCCGACCGGGATCGGCGGGCTCTGTGTTATGATAGAGGCAGACGAAAGGAAGGGACGACAACAGTATGTATGACCGGTTTCACTATCCGACCATCGAGACGCTGCGGACGGAGGCGGCGGTTTTCGGGCTGCCGCTCGCGGAGGGGATCGACCGGCTGATCCGGGACGATCTCGTCATCGGGGGACGACGGCTGGCCAACCGGATTGGCTATCAGCCGATGGAGGGCTGCGACGGGACGCCGGACGGCCGTCCGGGCGAGCTGACAAACCGGCGATATCGCCGGTTTGCGGCGGGCGGCCCGGGGCTGATCTGGATCGAGGCGGTGGCGATCCGCCCGGAGGCGCGGGCGAATCCCCGCCAGCTCTATCTCTCACCCGAGACGCTCGACAGCTTCCGCGCGCTGTTCGCGGATATCCGCGAGACGGCGCAGCGGGAGGCGGGGGTGCAGCCGCTGCTGATTGTCCAGCTGACCCATTCCGGCCGGTATTCCAAGCCGGAGGGACGCCCGGCGCCGCTCGTGATGGGGAACAACCCCGTGCTCGAGGGAACGAATCCGCTGCCGGAGAGATGTGTCCTGTCGGACGACTATCTGATGGCGCTTGAGGAGGACTACGGCCGGGCGGCGGCGCTCGCGGAGCAGGCGGGGGCCGACGGCGTCGACATCAAATGCTGCCACCGCTATCTGCTGAACGAATCGCTCTCCGCCTATACCCGGCCGGGCCGATACGGCGGGGATTTCGAAAACCGGACCCGGCTCTATCTCAACGCCGTGCGCGCGGCAAAGGCGGCGGTTTCGGCCGGGACGATCGTGACCAGCCGCCTCAATGTGTTCGACGGGTTCCCGCATCCCTTCGGCTTCGGCGTCGCCCCGGGCGGCAGTCTCGATCCGGATATGAGCGAGCCGCTGCGGCTGATCGAAACGCTGCACCGGGAGCTGGGGATGGAGCTGCTCAACATCACCGCCGGGAACCCCTATGTCAACGCCTATGTCTGTCTCTTATACACATCTCCGAGCCCACGAGACCTCTCTACATCTCGT
>USLV01000222.1 GCA_900555705.1 uncultured Oscillospiraceae bacterium
GGCATGTACCGAAATGGATAGGTCAGATGCGCGAGCGAATGGAACCGTCCCCAGCGGACGGTTGCGAGCACCTCTTCAAAATAGCGCTCCATCTCCCGGCCGATATCCTTGTCCGCGAAATCCCAGAAATAGTAGTCGGGCTCCTCCCGCAGGCGATGCACCGACGCCAGTACAAAATCATACGGCCGTTCTGTGAGCAGCCGTTCCGCGAGCGGCAGGTCATAGAGTGGCTCGCCGAGCTCGATTCCCCGCGCGATCCGCAGCCGTCCCGCATACCGGCGGGCCGCAGCCTCCGCCGCCGCAAAGGAGACAGCGGCTGTGCGATCCATCCCGTCGGCGAGATAGTCGACCAGCTCGACATGATCCGTAATCGCCAGCGCGGACAGCCCGGTAGCCATCGCCGCCTCGCACATATCGTCGATCGGCGCTTCCGAATCAAAGGACGCCGCGGTGTGGGTATGGAAATCCACCCGCATGGGCGGCAGTGCCGCCTCCAGCAGTACCATATCCCGCAGCGTCACCCCCGCCTCCACAATGGGATGGTCGTAATGCTGTATAAAAAAGTCCGGAATGCGGCCACAGACGACAAAGCCGCACGCCTCATAGAACGGCAGCGTCAGCGGGCTCTCGCCCGTTCCCACCCGCATCACGCGGCAATCGACGCGGAAGCGATCTTTCATCGCCTCCACCATCGCGCGGCCGTATCCCTTCCGACGGCTGTCCGGCACGACCGCGAGATTCTTCAGCTCGCACACCCCCGGCTCCTCCCGCGTCACGACACAGACCGCGCGCAGGCCACCGTCCAGCAGCACATAGAGCGCGCCGCGATCCAGATAGCCCGCAATCTGCTGCGCCGATTCATCCCCCTGCAGCAGCAGATCAAGATAGTCCCATTTTTGTTCCCGAATCTCCCGGATTTCCATCTGCTTCCTCCATCTCGCGCAGCAGCGCGGTATAGCTCTCCTCCGTCTGGGTTGCCTCCAGCACCTCGCGCAGCCGGTTGGCGGACAGCTTCTGCGGCAGTCCCAGCCGTCGGAGCAATACCGCTCGCCGCGCGGCACTGTCCGGCCCGCCGGACAGCCCGTCGGCGAAGAGCCGCGCCTTGGAAAGCTGCCAGCCCGCACGCGGCGGCTCCTCCCCGATTGTCGCGCCGGCCCGCCGAAGCGCCTCGATCAACACCTCAGTACAAATCCCCTCGACGCCGAGCAAGCCCTCCTTCGAGGGAGCAGCCTTTCGCCGCTCCTTTCCGACAATCTCAGGACAATAGGCGTGCCTGACCTGCTCCGGTGGGATTGCGCCGCTGAGATAGTCCCGGATCACAAAGCCCGCCGCGTCGCTGTCGGTCAGGATCACCAGCCCGCGCTGCGCTGCCAGCAGGCGCAGCAGCGCGAGCTTCTCCGCATTTTGAAAAATCCCAAAGCCGTCTGTTTCCACAATGATCGCATCCACCGCCGAGGAGAGCCGGATTTTGTCGTATTTCCCCTCGACGACAATGGCCTCCCGCACCCGGATCACAGCCGTTGCCCCGTTTTCGCCAGCACAATCAGCCGCGCCGCGGTCTCCTCGAGCAGCGTCCGCGGCGAAAGCCGGGTGGATTTCAGCCGCCTGTCCGTCTCCGCGAGCACCTCGAGGCTCTCCCGCAGTGCCACCACCGAGAGGCGTGCGCCGTCCCGGGCGGCGTTTTTCAGCGCGAACTCCCGTCCCCGATAGGCAAACACCTTCGCAACGTCTTCAGCCCGCGCGCCGCCCGCGCCCGCGACCTTCATGCGATAGAGATCGGCATAGGCGTTCGACAACACACCGAGCACCGCCACCGGATCCTCCCGTCCGGCAAACAGCCGGTCGAGCACCTCATAGGCACGGGTGTACTGCCCGGCGAGAATCGCTTTCGAGAGATCGAATACCCGCGCCTCGAGACGGCGGGCAACCGCCTGTTCGACATGCACCCGTGTGACCTCCTGACCCTCACCGGCCAGCGCGCAAAGCTTGTCCAGCTCGCCGAGCAGCAGGTGCATGTCGTCGCCGCACTGCTCGATCAGCACCCGCGCCGTCTCCGGCCGCAGGTTACAGCCCCGCCGCGTCGCGCCGGAGACCAGCAATCGAACCAAATCCCCGGCGGTCTTCCGGGCGAAGGCCACCACCGCCCCACCCTTTTCCGCAGCGGCGAGAAAAGCCTTCCATTTCGCATTTTTCTTCGGTTCAACCGCCACCGTGTCCATCCAGAAAATCAGCGTGCAGCTCTCGGGCGGTGCGGACAGCAGCGCAATCAGCCGATCCTGTGTCGCCGCGCGGGCGGTCACATCATAATCCCGCACCACAACACAGCTCCTCTCCGCCATCAGCGGCAGCGCCTCGGCCGCCTCCTCGAGCTGATCGAAGGAGCAATCCTGTCCGTCGAATTTATGGAGATTGAAGGCGTCGAGCGTGTCACCGCCCGCCGCCTTACCGGCAATTTTATCGGCATAATGCGCCGCCAGATACGGTTCCTCGCCGTAGAGCACATAGACCGGCAGCAGCGGCGCCTCCTTCAGATGGCGCTTCAGCTCCTCCTCATTCCATGGCATAGTTGTCTCCTCCCATTTTCCCGGTTCAATCCTGTGTGTCCCCGCGGCCCCGCGTCATCAGCCGAACTGTTTCCACTTCCGTCGTCAGCGAAATCGGATAGACGCCCCACGGTACCGATCGCGTCAAGACGGGCAGCACCTCCGGCCGACATACCAGCACACCCCGCCGCGCGTTCAGCGCGGTCACATGCTGTGGTACACTGCCCGCGAAAATCACGGCATTGGTTTGCCGCCAGTCCGGCGGCAGCAGCGCCACGTCTCCCTCTGCCGGGCAGAGCAACAGCCGCGTCTCTCCGATCAGCAGCCGGGCCCAACCCGCATACCGCTCGATCCGGCAGTCGTTCCAGAAATCAGCGGCAGTCCCATCCGAAAAAGCCGTCTCATCATCCTCCGCAAATGTCAGCCAGCGGTCTGCCAATACCCGCTCCTCGAGCATTGCCCGGCCGGTCTCCAGATCTGCGCTCTCTCCAGTGTACAATACAAACTCCAATCGGTCAATCCCCTGTCGCAGCAGCAATTTGGAAGCCGCCAGTGTGGCCGACCGACCGTCGGAGGTGATCACCAGCGCGTGGCGTCCCGCCCGCCCGAGCAGGATCACGGCTCCAT
>USLV01000223.1 GCA_900555705.1 uncultured Oscillospiraceae bacterium
GTTCTCTCAGCCGTCCGGTTCCGGGCGTCAGCCGGAACTGGAGAACGGCGTGAGGGTATTATACCACAACGGCACAGTCACGCATCATTGCTGATTAACGAGGGGATTAATATTCAGGAGGTTGCCCGCTGCCTAAGTCACTCAAATACAGAAGTAACATGGCATACATACGCACAGCTGTACCCGCGCGAGGAGGAACGCACATTGACCCTTCTTAATAAGATTAAGATATAAAAAACGCTTGCTCTTTCACATTAATCGTGTAAAAAATCAAAAAAGCCGCAATATATACGGCTTTTTTGCTATCTGGAGCAGGTGAGGGGAATCGAACCCCCGTGTTCAGCTTGGGAAGCTGACATTCTGCCATTGAACTACACCTGCATATCATGTCACCGCCGCTTTCCGCCGACGATGACATGAGTATAGCACATATTGGATAAAAAATCAAGGGCAAAAGCCGCTTTGACCGCAGCATTTTTTGCAGCAGACATCAGCGAACTTTTTCCGCGACCTCCCGGAGTGCACGGGCCAGGAAGTCCTCGACCGGCATCGAACCAATATCCCCCTCCGAGCGAGAACGGACCGATACCTCGCCGTTCTCGACCTCTTTATCGCCGAGCACCAGCATATACGGCACCTTCTGCACCTGCGCCTCACGAATCTTATAGCCGATCTTCTCGTTGCGGAGATCCGCTTCGACGCGCAGACCGGCGGCCTTCAGCCGCTCCGCGACCGCCGTCACCGCGTCCGCCTGCCGCTCGGAAATCGGCATGACCCGCACCTGCTCCGGAGCCAGCCAGAGCGGGAACGCACCCGCATATTTCTCGATCAACAGCGCAAGTGTACGCTCGTAGCAGCCGATGGAGGTACGATGAATGATATAGGGATTCTTCTTCGAGCCGTCCCGGTCGACATATTCCATACCGAAATTCTTGGCGAGCAGCTGATCGATCTGGATGGTGATCAGCGTGTCCTCCTTGCCGTGGACGTTGCGAATCTGGATATCCAGCTTCGGGCCATAGAACGCGGCCTCGCCGATGCCGATCGCATAGGGAATTTCAAGATGATCGAGAATTTTCTTCATGAGGCCCTGTGCCTCTTCCCATTGCTCCGGCGTACCAATATACTTCTCCCGATCCTCCGGATCCCACTGGGAGAAGCGATAGGACACGTCCTCATACAGCCCGAGCGTTTTCAGCATATAGATCGCGAGCTCAAGGCAGCCCCGGAACTCCTCCTCCAGCTGATCCGGGCGACACATCAGATGCCCCTCCGAAATGGTGAACTGCCGCACACGGATCAGGCCGTGCATCTCGCCGCTTGCCTCGTTGCGGAACAGCGTCGAGGTCTCGTTATAGCGCAGCGGCAGGTCCCGGTAGGAGCGGGCGCGATTGAGATAGGCCTGATACTGGAAGGGACAGGTCATCGGCCGCAGCGCGAATACTTCGTCGTCCTTCTCCTCGTCGCCGAGCACAAACATGCCGTCCCGATAGTGATCCCAGTGGCCGGACAGCTTATAGAGATCGCTCTTGGCCATATAGGGCGTTTTGGTCAGCAGCCAGCCGCGCTTCTGCTCCTCATCCTCGACGAAGCGCTGGAGCAGCTGGATGATGCGCGCGCCCTTCGGCAGCAGAATGGGCAGCCCCTGTCCGATCACCTCGGAGGTGGTGAACAGCTCGAGCTCCCGGCCCAGCTTGTTGTGGTCGCGCTTCCTGGCCTCCTCCAACCGAACCAGATGCTCTTCGAGCTGCGCGGCCTTCGGATAAGATACGCCGTAAATCCGCTGTAACTGCTTTTTCTTCGCATCGCCGCGCCAGTAGGCGCCGGTCACGCTGAGCAGCTTAAACGCTTTAACCCTGCCGGTATCCGGCAGATGCGGCCCGGCGCAGAGATCGGTGAAATCCCCCTGGCTGTAGAAGGAGATCTCCTCCCCCTCCGGCAGCTCCTCGATCAGTTCCACCTTATAGGGTTCGTCCGCCATCCGTGCCAGGGCCTCGGCGCGGGGCAGCGCAAAGCGTTCGATCGGCAGCGCCGCCTTGATGATTTTCTTCATCTCCGCCTCGATTGCGGTCAGGCTTTCCGGAGTAAAGGACTCGTCTATATCGAAGTCATAGTAGAAGCCGTTGTCGATGGCGGGACCGATGGTGAGCTTCGCCTGCGGGTGCAGCGCTTTCACCGCCTGCGCGAGAATATGCGAGGTGGTATGCCAATACGCCTTGCGGCCATCGGGATCGTCAAAGGTCAGGATCTCCACCGCACAGTCGGCTGTCAGCGGCGTCCGCAGATCCACCACCGCTCCATCCACACGCGCTGCACACGCCGCACGATAGAGGCCCATCGAAATCTCACGACACAGCGCATCCACGGTGGTGTTTTCCGCCACCTGCCGCACGTCGCCACCCTTGAGTGTAATGTTAATCATCTGTCCTCTCTCCTTTTCTGTTGGTTTCACAATAAGAACCCGACCCGACAACGCAATCAAAGATTGCGGTCGGGTACCCCCGGAACCTTGTTGTTTCACAATAAAAACGTCTCGTCCCAACATAGGGACGAGACGTTACAGTCACGTGGTTCCACCCTGATTTCAGCAGGAAATTCCTGCCCTTTCAGCGGCCGATAACGGATGCCGTCCGTCGTACCCTGACCAAACGGCTCAGGCACGCAACTCCGGGGTGGTGGGTATTTCCCGCACATGGCCCGCGCACCGCTCACAGCATATGCGGCACTCTCTGCAATTGGGTCGTAACGAAAAATCCGTCCCCTTCTTCGCTTTCTGTTATCGTATCACGTTCTGCACGGAAAGTCAAGCCTGTGATTTCCGGCAAAAGGATACGGCGCGACAGCTCAGGAATCCTGCGAGAGGGTCAGCTCCTGACCGTTGCTGACGCAGAGAATATCCCCATCCTTAGTGCGCAGGACGCGGGTGTTCATCTGCCCGAGTGCCTGCAGAATCTTCTCATCCGCCTCATTTTTTTTGGAATCGCAAATAACCGCATAGGCGGGTCGCACAGCCGAAAGGAAAGCGCGGCTATTGTCGTTGTAATTGCCGTGGTGCGGCACCTTCAGTAAATCTGCGCGCAAATTCATGTCGCCCTGGAGCAGCTCCGCCAGCCGTTCAACAGCGGCACTGTCTCTTATACACATCTGACGCTGCCGACG
>USLV01000224.1 GCA_900555705.1 uncultured Oscillospiraceae bacterium
GCACAAGACGCAGGTGTTTCTGTCGCCGGTCGGGGATCACTATCGCACACGGCTGACCCACACACTGGAGGTTTCGCAGATTGCCCGGACGATTGCCCGGGCGCTGCGGCTCAACGAGGATCTGACCGAGGCGGTTTCGCTCGGGCATGATCTCGGGCACACCCCCTTTGGCCACGCCGGGGAGCGGGTGCTTGACCGCCTGATGGAGGGCGGGTTCCGCCACTATGAGCAGAGCGTCCGGGTGGTGGAGCGGCTGGAAAACGACGGGCAGGGGCTGAACCTTACATATGAGGTGCGGGACGGTATCCGCTGCCACACCCGCGGCGAACCGGCCGAAACGCTCGAGGGACGGGTTGTCCGCCTCGCCGACCGGGTCGCCTATATCAACCACGACATCGACGATGCGGTGCGGGCGGGGGTCATGCACGAGGAGGATGTCCCGGCGGATATCCGCGAGGCGCTCGGCGATCGCCGCACCACCCGCATCGACACGCTGGTGGCCTCCATTGTGGAGAACAGCGGCGAGGATATCCGGATGGATGCGGCAACGGCGGCCTGCTTCGAACAGCTGCACGATTTCATGTTTGAGGCGCTCTACCGCAACCCGGTCGCCAAGCGCGAGGAGGGGAAGGTCGAGGGACTGATCGAGCGGATGTTCTGCTTTTTTCTGCAAAATCCGGACAGGCTGCCGTCGGAATACGACGCGATTCGGGAACACGAGGGGACGCCGCGCGCGGTCTGCGACTATATTGCCGGGATGACCGACAATTATGCGCTGGAGGTCTATCACGCGCTGTTCATCCCGCGAAGCTGGCAGATTCGTCCCGCTTTGGATTGAGGCGGGCGGAGTCGGACGTGTTATTCTTATAGGAATAGCGCTGAGAAACGAAAAGGAGAGAGCGGAGATGCCGTGGTGTCCGCATTGCAAAACCGAATACCGCGAGGGATTCCCGGTTTGCGCGGACTGTGGCGCGACGCTGATCGAGACATTGCCGCCGACCGGGGAAGAGGCAGTCGACGTTCGCTATAACGAGCTGCCGCTGCGGCCGGTGCTGCTGGCGGCAGCATTGGACGACGCCGGGGTGTCGTTCGTGAAGCAGCTGCTGCGGCAGGCCGGGATTGCCGTCTGGCGGCGGGATCGTGAGGCGGGCGGTTATCTCCGCATCGTGATGGGCAGCAGCGTCTACGGCAGCGATCTCTATGTCGACGAGGGACAGCTCGAGGCCGCGCGGGCGGTTCTGGCGGAGGGGTTCCCACTTGAGCAGGAGACCGCGCCGGACGAAGAACTGGAGGCCGCGGCGCAGCACCGGCGCGGACTCTCCCGATTGCTGAGCCTGCTGCTGGCGGCGGCCATACTCTGCGGACTGCTGGCCGGTGGAATCGCCGCGCTTCGTTCGCTGCTTTCGATTTGAGAACCGGATTTACAGAAAGGGGGAGAGTCCATGCCGATACCGGACAGTTTTATACAGGAGGTCGTCAGCCGCAACGACATTGAATCGCTGGTCTCCTCCTATGTGCGCGTCAAGCGGCGCGGACGGACGCTGATCGGGCTCTGTCCCTTCCACGGGGAGAAGACCCCCTCCTTTACCGTCTATCCGGAGAGCAATTCCTTCTACTGCTTCGGCTGCGGCGCGGGCGGGGATGTCATCACCTTTGTCCGGCGGATCGAGAATCTTGACTATCTCGACGCAGTGAAGTTCCTCGCCGACCGCGCGGGGCTGCGGATGCCGGAGAACCAGGTGAACGATGCGGTTTCGCGCATGCGGGTGCGGATTCTCGAGGCCAACCGCGAGGCGGCGCGCTTTTTCCACGCCTGTCTCTATTCCCCCGGCGGCGCCGAGGCGCTGCGCTATTACCGCGGACGCGGCTATACCGACAGCACCATCCGGCATTTCGGACTCGGCTATGCGCCGCCCTCCTTTGACGCGCTGCGGGATGCGCTGCGGGCAAAGGGGTTCCACGACGAGGAGCTGACAGCGGCTTTTTTGTGTAAACGAAGCGAAAAAGGGCATATCTATGATATCTATCGCGGCCGTGTCATCATTCCCATCATCGACATTCGCGGCAATGTCATCGCCTTCGGCGGCCGGGTGCTGGACGACAGCAAGCCGAAATACATCAACACCTCCGACACCCTTGTCTTCGACAAGTCGCAGAACCTCTTCGCGCTGAATTTTGCCAAATCCGCGCTCGCGCGGGGACAGAACGGGGCGACGCAGCTCATTCTTTGCGAGGGGTATATGGACGTCATCGCGCTGCATCAGGCCGGGTTCACCAACGCTGTGGCCGCGCTCGGCACTTCCTTTACTGCCGAACACGCGCGGCTGATCGCGCGGTATGCCGAGGAGGTGGTGCTCACCTTCGACGCGGACGCGGCCGGGCAGAAGGGAACCCGGCGGGCGATCGAACTGCTGCGGGAGACCGGGCTGCGCATCAAGGTGGTGCGCGTCCCGGACGGCAAGGATCCGGACGAGTTCATCCGGAAAAACGGCGCCGAACGGTTCCGGCTCTTGATGGAGCGTTCGGCCAACGATGTCGAATACCGGCTGATCGAACTCGGCGGGAGGTTTTCGCTCGAGTCGCCGGAGGGACAGGTCAACTATTTGCGCGAGGCGGCTTCGTTGCTGGCCGGACTGGACAGCCCGGTGGAACGGGATGTCTATGCCGGACGGCTGGCGGCCGAGCTGCGGGTCTCGAAGGACGCGATTTTACAGCAGATCCGCGGGGTTATGGAGAAGAAGCGGCGGCAGCAGACGCGCCGTCAGCTCTCGCAGGCGGTTCGACAGAACAGCGCTTTTGTGAAAAAGGCCAATCCGGAGGCCGAGGCGCATCCGCGTGCCGCCAGCGCCGAGGAGGCACTGCTCGGGCTGCTGATCCTCAACCCGGACTATATCCTCCCGACAGCAGAGGCGTTGCCGCCGGAGGAGATGGTGACCGCCTTTAACCGGGAGCTCTACCGGCGGTTGATCGATCGACAGCGATCAGGGCTGCTGGTTGAGCTGGCCTTTCTGGCCGCCGACTATGACGAGGACGGGATGGCCTATATCTCCCGGATGCTGCGCGAAGCGCGCGAACGGGTCAATTCACGCGAGGAGGCGCTTGGCTGTGCCGCGGTGATCCGGCAGGAGCACAGTCCTGTCTCTTATACA
>USLV01000225.1 GCA_900555705.1 uncultured Oscillospiraceae bacterium
GCGCGCCTGTGCGGCAGGCGCAGCAGCCGGGCGGTCGCCTCCAGCAGCAGAAAATCGATAAACAGATTGACCGCCAGCAGCACGTCGAGATAGATCACCGGCATCGCCCCACCCCCTTGACTCCTATTGTAGCGCGTCCCGCCGCCGTTTTTTGCCGAATGGTGAGGGGCGAAGGGAAAAAAGAAAACGACAGATTGCAATTGGCTGTGAGATGTGATAAAATAGATTGTAGAAAATTTGGGGAATTGTTTTTATGACATTCGAATTTCATCCAAAATTCGACATTATTCTTTTCTTGAATATGTTATTTTAGGGCATAAAAATTTTTATTTCGGGAGTGAAGAATGATGCCCAAACGTTTTTTCCCTCGCTTGCTGGCACTCGGAGGACTTCTGACAGCTTTTGCTGTCACGGTCAGTACCACACCGATTGCCCTTGCGGCAGGTGCTGTCAACGATGCCGATGTCGTGCTGCCCGGGCACTATGCGACCGGTGCCTTACCGATGGATGACAGTGAGCTGATGGCACATCGATGGGAGCCATCTGAAGACGCCCCACAGCCGCTGACCTACGTGCCTTCCGGCAATGCGGATAACAGCCGGTCCAGCGCTTTCCCGCCCATACGAGATCAGGGCTCTCTTGGGTCGTGTGTGGCGTTTTCTACCGTTTACTATCAGTTTACCTATGCTGTCAACCGACTGCACGGTACTTCCGCAGCCAATCCTGCTAACCAGTTTTCTCCGAAGGCGGTGTATAATGTTTACAACGGAGGAACGGCGGACAGCGGAATGAATGCATATCAGGCCTACGTTTATTTGAGTGAACATGGGTGCCTCTCCTGGGAGGATTTCCCTTATGACGCCGATTACACAGCGCTCCCCACTGACCTTTCCCAAATGTGTGAGGCACTGAATACCCGATTGGCGGACAATAGTTATTACACCAGACAATTACCGGATGCGGGAACCCCTTATTCTGATAGATATGACCCTGATTTGGACTCCCTGAAGCTGCAGTTGGATATGGGCAATATTTTTTCGGTTACAGTGCCGACGGGGAGGCAAGGCCATGTCACAGAAAACTGGGTTATGCGAACAGCCTCCAACGGTGAGCTGGCGCTCTGCCGAGTTGCAGAGGGAAGCTCATCTCATCAAATGACGGTGGTCGGTTACAACGACAATATTTGGTGTGATCTCAATGGCAACGGAAAAGGGGATCCCGGGGAGTTGGGTGCACTCAAAGTAGCCAATTCCTGGGGGACTGATTGGGGGAATAATGGCTATATCTGGATTCTCTATGATACGATGAATCAAATCAGTGCGGTTTCGAATTGGGAGAGTGGCTATACTGGAAAAAGAGTAGCGATATTCAGCAACAGCAATGGCAACTGGTTTCATAGCATTGAAGCAGAGGACAAAGAGGTGTATTTCGTGGCAGATGTGGTTCTGAATAATGTGACTCGAAATAATGTGGACGTTGAGAATATTGGCCGCCGCCGGAATACCTCTTATGCGGAAACGGCCTTATGTGCTGGTAGCTTGACAGGGACTGGTTCCTATACCGGACACATGGTATTTGACTATGAAAAGCTATGCGATCCGATACTGTTGTACAAATCGAACTATCAGTGGGAGATTGGCCCGTTCCCTGCGTATTCGACTGCCTTCACGGGTAATATTGTGGATAACCATGGCAATCTCATCAAGGCTTGCACAAAATCCGGGTCGAAGTATGTTGCCCCTGTCAATTTGATCAAGGGAGATGTTAACTATGATGGAAAGATCAACACCACAGATGGCAGCCTTGTCCTGAGTTATGCAACCGGTAAACGGGAATTTTCTAATGTGCAGCTGTATCTGGCGGATTATGACGGCAATGGAAAGGTAGACAGTACCGATGCCCGGTTGATTCTGCAGGCGGGCATGTAATTTGTCTTTCTGAAAGGAGAATGTCTATGAAAATTCGTGTACTGGCCCTGTCCCTGACGGTGGGATTACTGGCGGGCTGTCTGCCGCTTTCGGCACAGGCGGAAGCGGCTGCACCGCCAGAGTCGGCCCCCATCTATGCTGGCGACGTGAACCAGGACGGTGTCGTCGACACCACCGATGCGCGTATCCTGCTGCAAGCGGCGGTCGGCAAAATCTATTGCTCCTCGGATATGCGCTTTTTCGGGGATATGGACGGCAACGGAAAAATCGAGACAACCGACGCTCGACTGGTTTTGCAGACGGCAGTCGGCAGGCTGGAAACCACCGCGTGGAAAGTGGAGAGAATCCGGGCGCAATGTCTGGCACTCGATTGCCCAATCAACGCGGAGCTGGGTATCAGCGGGGAATTCTATCGGGGAGCTTTGATTCATAACGCAGAGGAGCTGAACGATTTTTGGAAGGACAACGGCGGTGTCCCCGTGGAAATACTGGACACCTGCACGCCTGCTTTCTTTGAAAAACAGGCCATGCTGTTCGTCTCTCTCCGACACACGAGTGGATACGACATCTACGCGAGCGAATATGACGTTCCTCCGGGTGAAATCGAGCTGACTATCGTATCGTATCCCCATCAACTGCTGCTGGAGGCGCCGTATCGGGCGGTTGGGGCGCAGAAATATTCGCGGTTGATCGCCATTCCGGTCGACCGGAATACCGTTCTCCACGACATGAACATCCGGTTTTATGCTTCGCCCCGAATTGCTCCGGATCGTGTGCTTGCCTCCCGGATTTCCATGTCGAAGGAGCTGTGCCGCCCAACGGATCGGGCGGTTATCCAGCTGGATTCCGTCGAACAACTGGAGGCGTTCCGGAAGGAACAGGAGAGCCGGCATAAGCTCGACGACTTTTTCCTCGATTATCTGGCGGCCCACGACGACGCCTTTTTCGAGCAGTCCAGCCTGATTGTGGATATCGTTGATTTCAGTTTTATTCACTTCCAATTCAAAGGATTTCAGGAGAATGCAGACGGCTCACTGACGGCGCTGCTGGAGGAAATTCCGCCGCAGGATCGGCAGCCCAGATCGCCGACCCCCTCGCTCTGCGCCTGGACGCTGGAGGTGGACCGGTCGCTGCTGAACGGCAAGACCGTGACCGATGTCCAGTTTGTCGATCCGGAGGCATGAGACCCTGCCCTTTGA
>USLV01000226.1 GCA_900555705.1 uncultured Oscillospiraceae bacterium
AGGTCTCGTGGGCTCGGAGATGTGTATAAGAGACAGATCCATTTCGGTACATGCCCGCCGACCGACGACCTGCGGATTATAACCGCTGGCAGGCGGTGATCGACGAGATCCTGCGGGAACTGGCGGTAAGAGGGTTGGCGCTCGAGATCAACACCTCCGGTCTGCGCGGGCCGATCGGCCAAACTCAGCCGGATGCGCCGCTCATCCGGCGATTTCGCGCGCTTGGCGGCGAGTATCTGACAATCGGTTCGGATGCGCACACGCCGGGAGATGTGGGCGCCGGTTGGAAGACAGCGACACGGCTGGCGCAGGAGGCCGGTTTTGAGGCGGTAACGATGTTTTTCGAAGGCCGCCCGGAACAGGTGCGTTTGTCTTAGGAGGAAAGGTATGAAAAGAGTATGTATTCTGATCGTAGCTGTGATCGCGATCGGCCTGACGGGATGCGCTGCCGGCCGGCATGTATCAATCGACGCGAAGGATTGGCGCATGGCAACGGTTCAAAGCGGCGAGAAAGGCGAGGTTGTGGCCTGTACATCCGGATATGGGGATGTTTATACGGATGCGGAGATTTTGGAGTTGACCTGCTGGGCGGCGGATGGCGGTCTCGTTCTGCATGATCTGACAAACGACCGATCCTATACCGGCGCCTACAGCCGGAACAAAACCAGTTCCGAGGATACGATGTATGATATCACCATCGGAAAGACGATCGGCTATGCGATAACCGGCCTGACCACCTTTCAGGACGGAACCCAGGCTGCGACGTTCATTATCCAGATCGGGGCATATACCCTGAATTTTGTCGCGGGAAAATAGCAGCCATTGCGCATACAGGGGAAAAGACCGGACATGGCGTCCGGTCTTTTCCGTTGTGCCTGTGGATGTTACGAATTGCCCTGCCGGGTGATGATCTCCGCCTTACAGGTGGAGATAAAGACGGGGCTGTTACCATTGGCGCCGGCGAGCACCAGCATGCCGAATTCATTTCGGATGACGTTGCCCTGGCCTACCGTCTGACCGCCTGCGTTTACACTGACATCGGTGGTGCCGACCGGCAGATATGCCCGGATGGCAGCTTCGCAGTCCGCGCCGCAGCCGGTTGGAGCGGGAGCGGGAGCTGGGAGATAGGTGATCGCGTTGTTATAAGCGGCGCTGGTGATGCGAATGGAGGCAATCCGGCAAATGGAGATCGCTTCCTGTGGAACACCCTGAGAACTGACCAACTGGAACAGACCGGCATTGGGATTGGTGTCGGGGCCGGGCAGCAGGCCGCCCGGCCGGCCGGAAGCGTTGTTGCCGCTTTCCATGACGACAATGACATTTTCAGCCGGATAGAGCTGGATGATCTGGCGGAGAACATTCCGCATCTGAGCGACGCAGGCACAGTCCGCCCCGTTGGAGCTGCCGGCCGGTCCGGTCGGACCGGTAGGGCCGGTGAGACCCTGCGGACCGGTCGGGCCAGTGGCACCGGTGAGACCCTGCGGGCCGGTTGGGCCAGTGGCACCTGTGAGTCCCTGCGGCCCGGTTGGGCCGGTGGCACCTGTGAGTCCTTGCGGCCCGGTTGGGCCGGTGGCGCCGGTGAGTCCTTGCGGCCCGGTTGGGCCGGTGGCACCGGTGAGTCCCCGCGGACCGGTCGGGCCGGTTGGTCCCGTTGGGCCGGGCCGGCAACAGCAGCAATCCGGCGGCGGGGGTGGTCGATGACAGAATCTGGGCATGCGTTTTCCTTCTTTCCTGATGGTTACAGGGGAGAGAATCCCCCTTGTCCACTCTATGCAGCAGAAGGTAACCGTGTCCCAACAGAATGCGCAACAAAAAGCGGACAGACCACAATGGGACTGTCCGCTGAAACATGCCGATAGCCGCTCAGATTTTTTCGATGCCGCCGTACATGACGGAACCGTGTTCCGCATCCAGTGTGCAGGTTGTACCGCTTTTGAGAATACGGGTGGCGTTTCGGGCATCGACCAGAACCGGCTTTTCGAGCGCCATTCCGACGATGGCGGCATGGCTGTTGAGCCCGGATGCCTCGGTGACAATACCGCTCGCCTCGCGCATGAGATGCAGGATCCGGTTGCTGGTCTGAGGAATGACAAGAATATCGCCGGGACGAAAATGCGCGATGGCGTCCTCCTCGTCCCGCGCAACACAGAGATTGCCGCAGGCCGCATAGGTGGTGGCGCCGGTTCCCTGTACGAGTATATTGCCGACGAGATGTACTTTCAGAAGATTGGTGGTGCCGGAGACACCGAGGGGAGCTCCGGCCGTGATGACAACGAGATCGCCGTTGCTCAGATAACCGGCGCGAACTGCACAGCCGACCGCATGGTCGAACAGCTCATCCATATTGTCTTTTTCCTCGGCCAACAGCGGCAGTACGCCCCAGGAGAGGTTCATCTGCCGCCGCGCAGCCGGACTGGTTGTGCAGCAGATGATGGGATAAGCGGGGCGGAATTTGGAAATCATGCGGGCGGTGGCGCCGGATTTGGTGACAGTCAGAATGGCGGCCGCGCCGAGGTCATGCGCCGCCGAAACGGTGGCGTGGGAGATGGCGTTGGTGACATTGGGGGCTTCATGCAGCTCGCGCGATTCAAAGCGCTTGCGATAGTCGATGTTCTGCTCCGTGCGCTCCGCAATCCGCGCCATGGTACGGACTGCCTCAACGGGATAATCGCCCGCTGCCGTCTCGCCGGACAACATGATGGCACTGGTGCCGTCGTAGATGGCGTTCGCCACGTCGGTCACCTCCGCACGGGTCGGGCGCGGATGCTTCATCATGGAGTCGAGCATCTGGGTGGCCACAATGACGGGCTTGCCTGCCAGAGCTCCGATATTGCCCAGTCCCAGGACGGCCGTGCCGTTCGAAATGACTGCTACCAGATTGCCTTTGTTCGTGTAACGGTAAACCTCTTCGGGGTTAGCTTCGATTTCGCGGCACGGAGCTGCGACGCCGGGCGAATAGGCCAGCGACAGGTCGTGCTGCGTGTGATAGGGCTTCGTCGGTACGACCGCTATCTTCCCCGGACGGCCCTCACTATGATAGCGAAGCGCCGCCTGATCCATTTTGTTACCTCTGTCTCTTATACACATCTGACGCTGCCGACGAAGCTAGAAGTGTAGAT
>USLV01000227.1 GCA_900555705.1 uncultured Oscillospiraceae bacterium
GTATAAGAGACAGGTTTTGGATCGTCAGGATTTCCGATATTCGACCGGCGAGAGGCCGGTGGCTTTTTTAAAAACATTGGAAAAATAGTGCTGGTCATCATAGCCGAGTGAAGCAGCCACCTGCTTGACCGACAGCTTGGTGCTGGTCAGCAGGCTTTGGGCAAGCACCATCTTCTGCCGCAGGAAATAGCTGTGCGGCGTCTCGCCGAACTCACGGCGAAACAGCTTGATGACATAATCCTTCGAGCGATAGACAGCGGCGGCCAGTTCTTCGGTGTGGATCTCTCCCTGCACGCGGCTGTCGAGTAGCGCCTTGAGCTGCAACGCCTCGGCGGAAACGGCGGATTTTTCCCGTGCAGCTTCGGCGAGTCGCTGGATAATCTCGTGCATTTTGAGGGTGCAGGGACCGATGATGCGGTCGTGGACGGTGTCCTGTTTGGCGCATTCAAAAAATTGCAAAAACTGTGGCAGCAGGTCGCAGTCCGGTGTCACCACCCGCCCGGTCAGTCCATAGCTCCGCAGCAGCCGCCCTATCAGCTTGCCGCGTACATTGAAAAAAATCTTGATCCAGGGGTCCCGATCATCGGAAAAATAGCAGTGGTCGCTGTTTTCAGGGATGATATAGACGTCGCCGGCGGAGGCCGTGTAGGTCCGGCCGTCAACGATCAGCGTACCGGTGCCCTTGATGACATATTCGAATACATAGAGAGGAACGCCGTGGCGTTCCACCCGGTAGGTGCCGTCGCAATAGGAGATGCCGCAGAGATCCAGCTGGACCGGCTGCTCAGTCTCGGGCGGCAAAAAGGCGCGCACATCCTCAAACAACGTTTTTTCCTCACCTTTCCGTTCCTTTTTCCCCTGTTCATACAGGACTGATCATAGTATAATACAACAAAACCGGGTTTGACAAGCCCGAGCAGGCATGTTTGTCCTGTTTTAAAACGGAAAGGGAGTTTTTTGTATGAAGCTGAGACCGCCTTCGGTGCCGCTGATTGCCGTGGATCCCTATTTCAGTGTCTGGTCGCCCGCCGACCGGCTGACGGATACGACCACCTGCCACTGGACCGGCCGCCCGAATACATTGCTTGGTACCGTCCGCATCGACGGCACGGACTATTGCTTTCTGGGAGATGCGGCGGGGGCCGCACTGCCCGCGCTCACCCAGACCGGGCTGGAGGTCGGCGCGCTGACAACCGTGTATACCTTTGAGGGGGAAGGAATCCACCTGCGGGCGGTGTTTACCACGCCGGTGATGGCGGACGATCTCGCGCTGGTCTCCCGGCCGGTCAGCTATCTGCGGCTGGAGGCGTCGTCGCTGGACGGCTGTGCCCACGAGGTGACGGCGTCGGTGCGCGCATCGGAGGAGCTCTGTCTGGACCGGCGTGGCCAGCTCCCTGTCGAGACGGCGCTGCTGGATATCGGCGGCATCCCGGCCGCCCGGATCGGCTCGGTGCCGCAGCCGGTGCTCGCCCGCTGTGGCGATGACGTCCGCATCGACTGGGGCTACTTCTACCTGGCCGCGCGCGGCGGCCGTGTGACGGTGGACGAGACGGAGGGAATGACCTGGCTCTGCGCCGAGACATCGCTCTCGGAGGACGCGCCCGCGCTGTTTGCCTTTGCCTATGACGATATCCGGTCGATTGTCTATTTTGGCGAGCAGCTGCCCGCCTACTGGAAGGCGGACGGCACAACCATTGAGCAGGAGATCGAGACGGCGTTTGCGGATTACGACCGGCTGATGCCCCGTTGCAATGCCTTTGACCGGGATTTGCGGGAAAAGGCCGCTGCGGCGGGCGGCGAATCCTATGCCGAGCTGCTGTCGCTCGCCTACCGGCAGGTGATGGCGGCCCATAAGCTGGTGGTAGGGGCCGACGGAGAGCTGCTCTATATCTCCAAGGAGTGCTTCTCCAACGCCTGTGCGGCGACGGTGGACGTGAGCTATCCGTCGATTCCGTTGTTCCTCTATTATAATCCAGCACTCATCAAGGGGATGCTACGCCCGATTTTCCGCTATGCGAAGGGTGACGTCTGGCCGTTTGACTTTGCGCCGCACGACGTGGGCTGCTATCCCCACGTCAACGGGCAGGTCTACAGCGGCGGAACCGATCCGACCTATCAGATGCCGGTGGAGGAATGCGGCAATATGCTGCTGATGCTGACGGCGGTTGCCGTCGCGGAGGGATCGGCGGATTTTGCATTGGCGGAACGGCCGCTGATCGAAAAATGGGTCCGCTTCCTCGTCGAAAACGGCCAGGACCCGGCCAATCAGATCTGCACCGACGACTTTGCCGGTCATCTCGCCCACAACTGCAACCTGAGCCTCAAGGCGATTCTGGGGATCGCGGGCTTCGGACGGCTGCTGGAGTTCGCGGGAGAGATCGACGAGGCAGCGGCTTATACCGCGACCGCCCGCCGCATGGCAAACATCTGGCTCGAGACGGCAGCGAACGGAGACGGCAGCTTCCGGCTGGCCTTCGACCAGCCGGGCAGCTTCAGCATGAAATACAACGCGGTCTGGGACCGGCTGCTGGGACTCGGGATTTTCCCGGCGGACGCGTTCGCGGACGAGGTGGCCTCCTATCGGCGGCATGTCGGCCGGTATGGCCTGCCGCTGGATAGCCGCGGTGACTGCACCAAGTCCGACTGGCAGGTCTGGGTCGCGTCGATGACAGACAGCCGCGAGGCGTTCGAGGCCTGTATCGAGCCGCTCTGGCGCACCTATCATGAGACCGCCGTGCGGGTGCCGATGACCGACCTCTATTCCGTCGGGACGGCGGAGCAGATCACCTTCGGTGAGGGAAAAATCGGGTTCCAGCATCGTTCGGTGCAGGGCGGATTGTTTCTGAGGCTGCTGCTGGACAGCGGCAAATTGACCGGGAAAAGCGGATGAGAAACAAATTCTCGAAAAGAAATCCGCGACTTTCGCCAATTGTATTGACAAAGCCCGCCCCCTGTGATACCGTTAGCGCAAACAAGTCTCTGGAACAGGGGGAGGATACACGATGTTAAACGACAGACAGCTGATGCGCATGTTCGAGAAGATCGAACGCTTCCAGCAGCAGATGGAGCAGCGCATTTTCCAAAAGGTCGGCGAGCTCTCGGAGGTTGAGCTTTTT
>USLV01000228.1 GCA_900555705.1 uncultured Oscillospiraceae bacterium
GTGACGATACCGCCCGCCCACTCATAGTAGCAGCCGTTGTGCATGTGAATGGCGAAGGAAAAGGCCACCTGTTCCCCCGGGGCAAGAGCCGTCTCTGCTGAGAACCAGGCGAGCGGCAATGCGATTTCATAGACGGTGGTTTTCGTTTCCTCGTCCCGGCGGATGAAAAACGCATCGCCGGTTTCGCGACATACGTAGGTATGGCGATGATCGCCGGACTGATAGGCGCGGCTGACGCCATCCTCCGAGCTGAGCGCGAATCCGAAGGAGCGCCGGTCGCTCCGGCGTGGATAGGAGATCTGGATTTGCAGTGCATCTCCACGCCAGAGGTCGTAGTCTCGTTCGGTGTTTTCGTGGGCATCGTAGACAGTTTCCAGCGCCAGATAGAAGTGCTCCTCGTCGTAACGGAGATAGGCAGAACCGCCCAGCGTCGGCTGTTCGGGCGCGTCGCCGGGGATCACAGTGAAGTCATCGTTCGGGAATGTGAAGGCCGCGGCACCCCATTCCCCCTTCGACAATATACCGTCGATGACAGGCGATGTCTCGAGAGGGAGAATGGTCTGATCGGGACGGATCGGCGCGGCAAGAGAGGGCAGCGGCAAAGCGAGCAGCACCGTCGCACAAAAGCCGGATACGGCTCGCTGTAGAGCTCGTCTCATGGGAAACCTCCTTTTGTGTCTGGATAGTGAGATTCTATACTGTTATCCTACACTAGAATTTGCTACTCGTCAATAAAATTTTATGCAGAATATTGTTTTTGGTCAAAAAAGGTCGGGCGCGCTTGTCGGATATCCCAAACCTGTGCGCAAACAGCGAAAGGCTATTGCCAAAAACGGCAAAACGGGCTATAATAAATCGGTTTGCGAGATAGACAGATAAGGATGGGAATAGATATGGTACGGTATGACGTGGTGATTGTGGGAGCCGGCCCGGCCGGTATTTTTACTGCGCTGGAGCTGAAGGAAAAGGCACCGGCGCTGTCGGTTTTGCTGGTGGACGGCGGACTGACGATTGATCGCCGGAGCTGTCCAGCGCGGAAAACCGGGCACTGTGTCCATTGCCAGCCCTGCAATATCATGAACGGCTGGTCGGGTGCGGGCGCGTTCTCCGACGGCAAGCTGTCGCTTTCGGAAGAGGTTGGCGGCAATATTACGGACTATATGAGTGTCGAGGAGGCGCGGGCGCTGATCGGCTATGCCGACGGAATCTATACGCGTTTCGGCGCGCCGGATACGGTACACGGCCTCAACAACAAGGCGGTGGAGCAGATTGATTACGAGTGCTCCCGCCACAATATCCATCTGGTGCACTGTCCGGTGCGGCATATGGGAACGGAATACAGCTTTGAGACGCTGCGGAATATGTATCGTCATCTCATCGGGCAGAAGGGCTTCACCTTCCGGGAGCTGACCCGCGCCGAGCGACTGTTTATCGAAAACGGCCGCGTGACCGGTGTCGAGCTGCACACGCGCGGCGGGGAGCCCGAGCGGGTGGAGGCGGACTATGTTGTGGCGGCGCCCGGCCGCGGCGGCGCGGACTGGCTGACCCGTGTGGCACATGAAAATGGCGTCGATACCTGCAACAACGAGGTGGACATCGGCGTGCGCGTTGAGGTGCCGAACGCTGTGATGGATCATCTGACGACTCATCTGTATGAGGCGAAAATGGTCTACTACAGCGACACCTTTGAGAACAAGGTGCGCACCTTCTGCATGAATCCGGGCGGCATTGTCAGCGAGGAGCACTATGAGGGCGGCATCGCCGTTGTCAACGGGCATTCCTATGCCGAGGCGGAACGCCGTACCGGCAACACCAATTTCGCGATGCTGGTGTCCTCGCGGTTCACCCAGCCGTTCGACCGGCCGATCGAATATGGTCGCTATATCGCCCAGCTCGGCAACATGCTGACGGGCGGCGGCATCATGGTGCAGCGGCTTGGCGACCTGCTGCAGGGGCGGCGGACGGATGCGTCCCGCCTCAGCCGTTCGACAACGGTTCCGACCCTGAAGACGGCGGTGCCGGGCGACCTGTCCTTTGTGCTGCCCCACCGGCATCTGACCAGTCTGATCGAGGCGATGCGCGCCTTTGACAAGGTCGCGCCCGGTCTCTATTCGACCAACACCCTGCTCTATGGCGTTGAGGTCAAGTTCTATTCCTCCAAGGTGGCGGTGGACAGTCATTTTGAGACGGCGGTGCCGGGGCTCTATGCTATCGGCGATGGCGCGGGCATCACCCGCGGGCTGATGCAGGCAAGTGTGACCGGCGTTGTGGTCGGGCGGGATATCGCTGCACGGCAGTCGAAAACCTGACTGCAAAACGGAGTCGAAACGTCATTTTCACTGGCGGTACGGCTCCGTTTTTAATTGGGGGATATATTTACGGATTGAATATTTTGCATATAATATACAAAGAGGTGGCCATATGGAGAATTGGACGGATCGGACGGCCATGATGATCGGTCAGGAAGGGGTCGCGCGGTTGGCGCAGGCGAAGGTAGCGGTATTTGGGCTCGGCGGCGTCGGCTCTTATGTTGCGGAGGCACTGGCACGCGCTGGAATCGGCCGACTGGTGCTGGTGGACGGCGACATGGTTTCAGATTCCAATCGCAATCGCCAGCTGGTGGCGCTGTGCTCAACGACAGGACAGCCGAAGGCAGAGGTGATGGCCGCGCGGGTGCGGGATATCCATCCGGACTGTCGTGTGGAACCGCATGTTCTCTTCTATCGGCCGGGAGATGAGACGGGGCCGGGTGCCGGTTTCGGACTTGTGGACGGCTGCGATTTTGTGGCGGACGCGATCGATATGGTATCCGCCAAGCTCGCGTTGATAGAGGAGTGCCGTTCCAAAAATATACCCCTTATCTCTGCAATGGGCTGCGGCAACAAATGGGATCCCAGCCGCTTTCGGGTGGCCGATCTGTCGAAGACAAGTGGCTGCCCGCTCTGTCGGGTGATGCGGCGAGAGCTGCGGACGCGGGGCATTACGCATCTGCCGGTGGTGTTTTCGGACGAGCTTCCCACATTGCCGCCGGAGAGGGGGCGGCTGCCGGGCAGCCTGTCCTTTGTGCCGGGTGCTGCCGGGCTGGTGCTGGCAGGGGAGATTGTGAG
>USLV01000229.1 GCA_900555705.1 uncultured Oscillospiraceae bacterium
AGGTGGTTCTCATTGAGCAGCCCGGCGGATTCTCCGCCGATGGAACACCAGCCGACGCCGATGATTCCCGACTGGGCGAGCGGCACGGTCTCTTCCAGCCTGTTCATCTTGCCGACCAGCTTTGGGTAGAGGTCGCTGATGGCGAGCACGCCGTCGACGTTGGAACGATCGACGCCGATCGGCATGCGGACATCCGTCACCTTCGCCGCGCAGGGGGAGAGGAAAAAGATGCCGATCTGCTCCGGCGAAAGGCCGGTTTTTTCAGCCGCCTCCCGGCGCGCGAGCATGGCGGCTACCTCCATCGGCGCCTTGAGCGGCAGCACCTGCTCACAGAGATCGGGGAAACGCACCCGAATCAGGCGCACAACAGCGGGACAGGCCGAGCTGATGACCGGCTTTTTGAGCCTGCCCTCGGCCAAAAGCTGCCGGGTCGCGTCGGAGACGATCTCCGCCGCCCGGGACACTTCAAACACGTCGTCAAACCCCAGCGCCCGCAGACCGTTCAGAATGATATCGATATCGTCGAGATGGTTGAACTGGCCGTAGAGCGCGGGCGCGGGCAGCGCGACCGACCAGGCATACTGCTTGATGCTGTCAAGCGAATCATGCTGTGCCCGCTTGGCATGGTGCGGGCAGACCCGCACGCATTCGCTGCAGTCGATACAGCGCTCGGAGATGATCTGCGCCTTGCCGCCGCGCACGCGGATCGCCTGGGTGGGGCAGCGCTTGATGCAGTTGGTGCAGCCCACACACTTGTCGGTGTCCAGCGTGACGGCGTGAAAGAATCGGTCCATGCCGTTCCCTCCTCATTTCACCAGAACCGTCAGGGTAATGACCGTTCCTTTGCCGATTTCGGTCTGGATATCCATTTCATCGCTGTATTTGCGGATGTTCGGCAGCCCCATCCCCGCGCCGAAGCCGAGGGAACGAACGTTGTCGGGAGCGGTGGAGAATCCCTCCTGCATTGCCTGCTCGACATCGGGAATACCGGGACCGTGGTCGGTCAGCACCGCGACCACCCGGTCGGGCAGAATGTCGACCGCGATCTCGCCGCCGTTCGCGTGGATGACCATGTTGATCTCAGCCTCATACATGGCGATCGCCATTCGCCGCACCGCGTCGGAATCAAAGCCGAGCTGCTTGAGCGTGCGCTTAACCTGGCCGGAGGCCTCTCCGGCGCGGGTGAAATCGTCGCCCGGCACCTCATACTGGAGATGCAGTGCGTTCATGTCGTTCCCCCCTGCAAGCCGTTTTCATAGAGCAGACCACAGGCGGGGAACATGCGATAAGGCGTTTTCATCAACGCGATGCCGCGCATGCGGGCCAGCTCCACCATCTCCGCGGTTGGTTCCTTCCCGCGCACAAAGACAATGCAGACCATGTCCATCATCTCGGCGGTGCGGACCACCTGCGGATTGACAAGTCCCGTCAGCAGCACCGACTGATCCTTTACAAATGCAAGGACGTCGCTCATCATATCGCTGCCGCAGGCGGTGTGCACCTCGGTCTCGAGGTGTTCCTCCCCACAGACGAGCTGTGCGTTCAAAATTCGTTTCACATCGGCGATCGTCATAAAAGCAAACCGCTCCCTTCTCTGGTTCCGTCCGCTTTACACGGCAATATTTCTATTTATTAGTATAAAGGAACCCGTCGAAATAATCAAGTGCTTTGTGCGAAATCACCGGAAATTCCAAAAAAATCAAAAAAATCCTTGACCTTGCGGGGGGAATATGCTATACTGATCATACCTCAAAAGGGGTTCTTTTTTTGTGCCCGTTTTTCGGGCCGTCACCCCTCCCGCCTTTCGGCGGCGCGTTGAGGGAGGCTATTTTAATTTCCGACCATCGGGAGGTGCCGTTATGAGAGTCAAAATTACCCTCGCCTGCACGGAGTGCAAGCAGCGCAACTACAACACGATGAAGAACAAAAAGAACGATCCGGACAGACTGGAAATGAACAAATACTGCCGGTTCTGCCGCAAGCACACGGTTCATCGCGAGACGAAGTAAGCCCGCTGCCGGCGGCGCCGGCAGACCCCGCCTCCGGGCGGTGGTATCGAAACAACAGAAGGAGGGTTCACAGTGGCCGACGAGAAGATCCGTTCCGAGGAGAACGCCGCGGAGCAGGAGACCAAGGAAGAGGCAAAGGCTTCGAAAACCGACAAGTCCGCCAAGAAGAAGGGCCCGGGTCTGGGAACCAGGATCGGCAAGTACTTTCGCGATCTGAAGGGCGAGTTCAAAAAGGTGATCTGGCCGACGTTCCCGTCCGTGGCGCGCAACACCGGCGTCACCCTGGCGATGTGCGCCGTGGTGGCCGTCATCATCTGCGTGATCGATTTTGGCCTGTCCGCTCTGGTGAAGCTTGTGCTGTCGCTTTGACGGCGGGGAGGACATAGAGCATGTCGGATCAGGCAAAATGGTATGTGGTGCACACCTATTCCGGTTATGAGAATAAGGTGGCCACCAATCTCGAGACAATTGTCGAAAACCGAAAGCTGCAGGATTGGATCCATGAGATCCGCGTCCCGACCGAGACCGTCACCGAAATCAAGGACAACAAGACCCGCGAGGTGGAGCGCAAGATCTTCCCCGGGTATGTGCTTGTCAAGATGGTGATGACGGACGACTCCTGGTATGTGGTGCGCAACACCCGCGGCTGTACCGGCTTTGTCGGCCCGAACGGTAAGCCGATCCCCCTCACCGATGAGGAGGTCGCGGCGCTCGGCGTCGAGAAGCGCGAAATCGAAGTCAACTACGGCGTCGGAGATATGGTCCGTATCATCGATGGACCGCTCGAAAATTTCTCCGGCGTGGTGGACGAGCTCGATCTCGAGAAGAACAAGGTCCGTCTCACCATCTCCATGTTCGGCCGGGAGACCCCGGTGGAGCTCGAGCTGGATCAGGCGGAGCTGATGGACTGACGGCCCGGCCGTCGGTTCTGCTGTCGTGTAATGGGCGGCCGCCACTGCGGCGATCCGCTTTTTACTGTGCGCCGGACAGGATTCCGGCTGTGGGAGGTGCGTCCACCGGCCGAAGGCTGCGGAGAGACGCGCCGCCATTTACCACAATTTTTGGAGGTGCAAGCTGTCTCTTATACACAT
>USLV01000230.1 GCA_900555705.1 uncultured Oscillospiraceae bacterium
TTCGGTCAGAAATTCGAGGAGAATCCGTCCCCGTGTCGCGCCGATGGCTTTTTTAACCCCGATTTCCCGGACCCGCTCGTTGACCGATACCAGCATGATAGTCATAATTCCCATGCCGGAGACGAGCAGGGAGATACCACTGATGGCAGTCAGGATCAGGGTGACAATCTCCAACAAACGATCCAGTCGTTCCTTCTGCATCGCGAGATTTTCCGCCTCAAAAAAACCGTCCAGTCCGGTGGAGCGCTCGAGCGTCTCGATCAGCCTTTCTTCGACCTGCCCGGCATCCTCGCCGGGCGCGACCCGGACCGCGATCTGATCGAAGGTGCTGCGACCGTTGAGGCTTTGCAGCGTGGTGTAGGGGACATAGACCAGTCCGGGAATGTATTCGACAAAGTTTTGCAGCAGGCTGCTGCCCGTCTTGGCCACCCCGACAATTTCGAAGGTTTCATCCATCCCGGCGATGGTCAGTGTGATGTGTTTGCCGGTGATGTTCTCCCGACCATATGTCTTCCGGGCGACCGACTGATCTATCACGCAGACATGTGCCGTCCGCTGGATATCCCCGGGATTGAGCATCCGGCCGTGGGCCAGCTCCAGTGAAATGACCTGATTTGCCCCGGCGTCTATGCCGCAGGCGACGGTCTCGGAGACGATATCCCGGCTTTCGGCTGCGGCGAATTCCAACAGCAGCGGCATCGCGCTTTCGACGGTAGGAAACTGTCGGATGGCCTCGAGATGCTCTGCGGACAACCCGGATGCCTCTGTCGTATTCCCGGCGCTGATCGAGAGACCGCTCATCCCGAGCTTTTCGAGTTCGCTGTTGATCGAGGAGGTACCCGCGTCGCTGATGAACGAGACAACAACAACCATCAGCACGCCGACGAGAATGCCGCTGACAGTCAGCAGCGTGCGGGTCCATTTGCGGAAAAGGCTGCGGCGGGCGCAGCGCCAGATGTCGCCCACAGCCCTCACGCCCCCTTCACGGCGTCGCCGTCCTGCACATGCTGCGGTCGTGTGATGACCTGATCTCCGGCCTTTAAGCCGTCCAGAACCTGAAATCCCTCGCTGAGCTCAGCACCGGTTCGAATGATCTGTTTTTTTGCGCGTCCGTCCACAAGCAGATAGACATATTCGTTCCCCCTGTCGTCCTGATCGACATATTCATAGGGCACCACGAATCCGTCCTCTGTGCTCTCGACAACAACGTCAGCCTTGGCGGTCAGCCCGATGCGCAGCGATTCATCCTGTTCCGCGAGCGTAACCAATGCGTCGACCACAGTTGTGGAGACGCCGCCGACCGCTACCGCGTAGGCGACGGGGGAGATGCTGCTGATTTGTCCCTCATAGAAATCCTTTTGAAAGGCGCTGCCATGTATCCGCACCTTCTGGCCGACCTGGATATCCCGCAGCTTGCTTTCTGCGATCGCGACCCGCACCTGTACCGTATCGCTGGCGGTGATGACGACGCAGGGTTTTTTCGCGTTGGTCGGCTCCCCGGCCTTGACGTTCAGTGTGGTGACCACCCCCGTCACGGGGGCGGTCAACTCGCCGCTGACCGGCGTTTGGGCGATCTGCTCCGCCGACATCCCCCCGACGGTCGCCATTACCGCTTTGGTGGCGTCGACATCCACCGTGAACAGCACATCCCCTTTGGCAACCTTCTGGCCGGTCTTGACATAGACTTCTTCCGCCACACAGGACCAGTCGGTGTAAAGATTCTTGGTCGATACCGGCTCTACCTTACCGCTGCAAGCGACGGTTTGCTCGAGCAGGGCGGGTTGAACCGTATAGGTGGACACCGTCACGTCCGCCTTTTTGCCGAGAGCGGCATAGGCCATTACACCGCCGATCGCCACCACCGTGACCAACGCCAGCACCATATATTTTTTCAATTTCCGTTCCCCCAATCGCAATGTTGGGATTAGTCTTTGACACAAAACGGAAATTATGCCGCCGGAAAAGAGAAAGTCCAATATACTCCATCCGCCTGAGAAGCAGCAGATTTTTTATACAGGAAAACCGCGGAACGAGCGTAACTCATTCCGCGGTTTTCTTCCATATACCGACAGGGACAATGTAACCTAAGTATTGTGATTGACAAAAAAGGAATAGGCCTCTCTGGTAAGCTTTGATTGATAAAGCGCTTTATCCGCTTTTTCAAACAACAAATCAAAATCCTCTGCATCCTGTGGAAAAATAGATACGCCGATACTGTTTGTACAACCGTAATTGTCCTCTTCGCATCTGACTAATTTCCGAAGTTTTTCTACAAGCCATTCGAGATCAGGAATATTCTGAACGAGAAGAATAAACTCATCTCCGCCAAACCTGCCGATAATATCCGTTTTTCTAAAAGATGTTTTTAAAGTTTCCGCCACCAACAGAATAATACGATCCCCAACAGTGTGACCATATGCATCATTAAAGATTTTAAAGTTATCAATATCCAGTAATATCAGCGCGTGACGCTGGTGCGCTTTTTTGTACAGCGCTTTCCGAATCAAATCTATGGAGTTGTTTTTATCATAAAGACCTGTGAAGCCGTCAAGTCTGACCGCCTTCTCCAGCCTGTCTGCTTTTGTTTTCGAATCTGTAATATCAGTAATTACACCGATCATCTTAACAGGCACATTGTTTTCAATAACAGGCGTCACATCCAGCTTACACCAAATGTAATCAGAGCCGCCCGCTCTCATGCGGGCTTCATAAGTGGTTGCTTTCCCGGCAAAGATAGACTGAAAGGCTTTGTCGATGACTGCGGCGTCATCCGGATGCGAAAAATATTCGGAAACAGCTTTTTCATATGCAGAGGGAGAAAGCCTGCTGTATGGCTGGACATCCTTCAATATCTTTTCACCGGACACACCGAATATATCCTCTGAATTTTCAAAAAAGGTATACAATTGATTGACGATATCAACCTCAAAAACACATATTTTTGCAGTCTTCAGGGCGATACTCAGGCGCGTTTTAAATTGTTTCGCTTCCAAAGCATCGATGTTTTCTGTCCCTGGCATGTCATTGAACATAGAAACTGTCTCTTATACACATCTCCGAGCCCACGAGACCTCTCTACATCT
>USLV01000231.1 GCA_900555705.1 uncultured Oscillospiraceae bacterium
CGTCGGCAGCGTCAGATGTGTATAAGAGACAGGTGCAGATGATAGCGCAAGCCGTCAATAATCAGCAGGTCAACCCCTTTCATGGCCTCCAGGGAGGCCCGGCCGGTGGTGGCCTCAATGCGGCGGACGCCGGAGGCCACGCTGCTCTCGGACTTGATGCGGAACATACCTGTCTTGGCGGTATTGTCCAGATGGGTACCGCCGCAGAACTCGATCGACACGTCGCCGACACGCACAACACGAACAATATCACCGTATTTCTCACCGAACAATGCCATCGCGCCCAGCTTGCGCGCCTCCTCAATCGGCATTTCGCGGATATCGGTGGCGATTCCCTCCAGAATCCAGCCGTTGACAAGAGCTTCCACTTTGGCGAGTTCCTCCGTCGTCAGCGCGGAGAAGTGTGTGAAGTCAAAGCGGACGCGTTCGCCGTCCACCAGCTGACCCGCCTGCTCGACGTGGGTACCGAGTACCTGCCGAAGCGCGGCCTGCAGCAGATGAGCCGCCGTGTGATTGCGCATAATCGCATGACGACGCCCCTCATCCACCCGGGCAGTGACGACATCGCCGGTTTTGAGAGTGCCCTGCCGCACCTCACCGCTCTGGATCACCACGCCGGTCACGCCCTTGACGGTATTCTGCACCTCAAAGGTCGCGTTATCATTCTCAATGAAGCCGGTGTCGCCGACCTGGCCGCCGCTTTCGCCATAGAACGGCGTCGCGCTGAGCAGCACAATGGCTTCGTCGCCCTCTTCCACCGCCTCGACCAGCTGGTCGTCGTGAATGATCGCCTCTACCCGCGTTTCGGTCGTGCAGGTATCATAGCCGACGAACTTCCCGGGCAGCATCTGCTGCAGAATATTGAGGCTCCCCTTCCAGGCATCCATACCGGCATTCTTGCGTGCCGAGCGGGCACGCTCGCGCTGCTCCGCCATCAGACGGGCGAACTCCTCCGCACCGACTTCCAGCCCCTTCTCCTCGAGGATATCCTGCGTCAGGTCGAGCGGGAAGCCATAGGTGTCGTACAGCCGGAAGGCATCCGCACCGGACAACACCTTGCCGGTCAGCGAGTTCAGCATCTCGTCCAGCAGGCTGAGACCGGCGTCGATCGTCTTCTCAAAAGCCTCCTCCTCGACACGGATCAGCTTCTGGATGAAGTCCTTTTTCTCCGAAAGCTCGGGGTAGGCGGTAGCATTTTCCGCAATCACCGTCTCACAGACCTGATAGAGGAACGGTTCCCGGATGCCGAGCAGACGGCCGTGGCGCGCCGCGCGACGGAGCAGACGGCGCAGCACATAGCCGCGACCCTCGTTCGAAGGCATGACGCCGTCGCCGATCATAAAGGTGGTGGAGCGGATGTGGTCGGTGATAACCCGCAGCGACACGTCCGCCCGCTCGCTGTCGCCGTAGTGCACGCCCGCGATGCGGCTGACATGCTTCATGATATTCTGGACGGTGTCCACCTCGAAGAGGTTATTCACCCCCTGCATGATGCAGGCGAGACGCTCAAGGCCCATCCCGGTGTCGATGTTCGGATGCTCAAGAGGCGAATAGTTGCCTTTCCCGTCGTTGTCGAACTGGGTGAACACCAGGTTCCAGAACTCGACATAGCGGTCGCAGTCGCAGCCGACGCCACAGGTTGGAGAACCGCAGCCATACTGCTCGCCGCGATCAAAATAGATCTCCGAGCAGGGGCCGCAGGGGCCGGAACCATGCTCCCAGAAATTGTCTTCCTTGCCAAGACGCACAATATGTGACGGATCGACGCCGACCTCCTTCGTCCAGATGTCGAAGGTCTCGTCATCATCCTGATAGATGCTGACCCACAGCCGATCCACCGGCAGCTCCATCACCTTCGTGCAGAACTCCCAAGCCCAGGCCGTCGCCTCGTGCTTGAAATAATCGCCGAAGCTGAAGTTGCCGAGCATCTCGAAATAGGTGCCGTGGCGCGCCGTCTTGCCGACACGCTCGATATCCGGCGTCCGGATACATTTCTGACAGGTGGTCACCCGCTTGCGGGGAGGGGTAATTTCGCCTGTGAAATATTTTTTCATCGGTGCCATACCAGAATTGATGAGCAGAAGGGACTTGTCCCCCTGCGGCACGAGCGAAAAGCTCGGCAGCCGCAGATGCCCCTTGCTCTCAAAAAATGCGAGATATTTCTCTCTCAGCTCATTCAGACCTGTCCACTGCATAACTCTCTGCTTCCTTTCTGTTTCTCCCGGAAATACAAACACCTCCGCCCCAGATATGGGACGGAGGTTCCGTGGTACCACCCAAATTGAAGCCGTTCGGCTTCCACTCAAACCCCTTAACGCGGGATACGTCGCCGTTCATCGCGGCAAAGGCTCCGGAGCGGCTCTCCCGTTTCGACTGCAAAGACGGTCTCACAGCCGCGCGGCCAAACAACCGCCCGAACCGTCCTCTCTGCTTGCGTCCCGCGACGGGTTCTCTCCATCAGCGCCAATTTTGATCGTTTTCAGTATAACGAAATCCGAACGGTATGTCAATACCAATCGTCTCAATTGTTACCATAAAATTCGCCGGTCTGCGCGTCAAACCAGTAGCAATGGCCTTCGTTTTCAAACATCCAGCAGGGCACAAATTCCTGTTCCCGCAGATAATAGGCCTGCTGCAAGCTGAACACCGGATCCTTGATCACGCCTGTTTCCGGCTCGAACCGCCAACCGACTGCCTCTTCCAGCCGCCGGACAGCCGCCTCCGGCGTCAGGAGATCCGCCACCGGATAGGTCTTCCCCGTCTCCTCGACATCACACCAGTTATACCAGAATTCCGTAATGCCCGAAGCGCCGGTTCTGATGATGATCTCCCCGCCCATATGGAGCAGGCCATCCCACTCGGGGGTGTAGAAAATCGTCCATTCGGTTACCGCACCGGCATCGTCCCTGTGCGCTTCCACATCAACCCGATAGTCGCCGGTCGGCGTTAGTCCCACCGCCTGCAAAAGCTGTTCCGCCTGCAACCGCGCCGCGGCTTCGTCCAAATCCACCGGTGTGTACGTCCTCTCCGAAGCCCAGAAACGAATTTCTCCAGGCTGCTGCCGGAAACGATCCTCCTC
>USLV01000232.1 GCA_900555705.1 uncultured Oscillospiraceae bacterium
CAGCCGTACCCAGCCCTTCAGCCAGCGCCAGAACATGATCAGAAACATGTCCTCGCCTCCTCCTCCGGTGTGTGCAGAAATTCGATGGACAGCAGGCGGCCGGTCACCAGTGCGCTGTCCTCGGTCAGACCGCTCAGGCAGAGCTTTTGGCCGCAGAATCGGACGACGCCGCAGGAGATGTGCAGGCGGATCACGTCCTCCTCATATTCGAGTATGCCGCGGCAGCCCTCGACCACCACCTTTCGGTCGTCGGTCACCTCCATTCGGCTGCTGCCGCTCAGCACACCGGTCGGCAGCTCCAGCAGATTTTCCACCCGGTGGGCTATGCGCGGCGTGCCGCTCTTCTTTCCCGGTCGTTTTCTCATGCTCTTTTCGGCTCCTCTCCTCGCCCTCGCGGCGCTCTCTGCTTCCACTTTATGCGGCGAAGGCGGGAATCATGCGGCGGAATGAGACATATATATGCGCCGAGAGACAAGAGGAGGGGTACGGGTTGTTTGCGAAGGTGATACACAAGTCGGCGCTGCAAAACGGCGTTTTGCTGGGCGGGATATTGCTGACGGGCGGTGCGCTGCTCGTCTGGCCGGAGGGAGTCGCGGGCGGGATCAGCCGGGGACTCTCGATCTGCGGAACAGTGCTGATCCCGTCGCTGTTCCCGTTCCTCGTGCTGGCGGGACTGCTCGTCCGGTCGGGGCTTGCCGAGACGCTCGGCCGCCGCACCGGGCGGCTGACGCGGGCGCTGTTCGGGCTGCCCGGCTGCTGCGGCGCGGTGATCCTTGTGGGAATGGTCGGCGGCTATCCGGCCGGGGGACTCGCGGTCGGCGAGCTCGTGCGGAAGGGGGCGATCCCCCCCGCCGAAGGCAGGCGGCTGCTGCGGTTCTGTGTCAACGGCGGCCCTGCCTTTATCATCAGCGCGGTCGGCGCCGGGCTGCTCGGCAGCGTCCGGAAGGGCGTGCTGCTGTTCGCTGCCCATATTGCCGTATCGCTGCTGATGGGGATTGCCGGTCGGCGTGGCGGCAGGACTACGGAGGTGGGGGGCACCCGTCCGGCCGGCGGTGGTCGGACGCCGCTGGCCGCAGCGTTCGTGGAATCGGTCAACGCCGCCGGCCGGTCACTGCTCTATATGTGCGGATTTGTCATCCTCTTTGCGGCGGTGCTGGCGCTCGCGGATGTGTCCGGGCTGGCCGCGGGGTTTCAGTGGCTGATCGCCTGGCCGTTCGTGCGGCTCGGGGCGGATCCCGCCGTCTTTGCCTGTGTGCTGCCGTGTGTGCTGGAGGTGAGCTGCGGCTGCGTCGAGGCAGCGGGCAACGGGCTTTTCGCCGCTTTTCTGCTCGGCGCGGCACTTGGCTGGGGCGGGCTGTCGGTGCATTGCCAGCTGGCTGCCACCCTGCAGGAATACCATCTGCTCGACCGTGGCTTTTTCACCGCGCGCTTTTGGCATGGCCTGCTCGCGGGCGGGCTGTCGGCGCTGCTCTTCCGGGTGGCGCCAATACCGGTCGAGGTTGGGACAGTGGCCGGAGACGCGCTTATCCGGCCGGTTTCCACCTCGGTCGCCGCCTCGGTCGCACTGCTGATGATGTGCAGCGTGCTGCTGCTGGCAACCGACCGGGAGAGACGATAGCGCGAAAGGATGCGGCAGGTATCGGTATACAATTCCGGATAAGATGTATCGGGGTTCTTGCCTTTTTTTGATGGATGTGATACAATAAAACCCATTGTTTGTGAAAAAAGATGGGGGCAGGTTATGGGTGTCGTCAAGGGGAATCTGGAGGTCACGATCCGGCTGAGCAAGTCCACCTGTTATTTTATGAAAACCGGCAAGTGTTCGCTGAATCTGGTGGATGACTATTATGTGGCGACCTCGACCCGGACGGCGGCGGGGGATCTGCTCTATTGTCCCCGGCTTTATCGTGCGATGTGCAACCGGGAGCGCGGCAAGGCGATCGCCATCATTCCCTGTGAATGCGGTCACGCCGAGGTGGTCTCGGGACACCAGCGTGCCTGCATTGCGAGCCAGAAGCGGCTGCCGCTGGCGGTCTGTGCCGCCGAAGAGGAGAGCAAACCCTTCTGCCCGGTCTGCGAGGGGCAGATGACCTTCGAGGAGCAGAATACCGGCGGCGCCCGCATCGTCACCGTTCGCGCGGTGATCGATACCGGCGAGGAGAATAAAGAGACGGTATAGGATGTTTCCGTCTGGAAAGAAAAGGGCTCCGGCAACAGCCGGGGCCTTTTTCAGGTGTACGGCTGTTTGAAACAGAAACTCCCGTTTTGACTAAATTTATTTTACAAAAACAGTCTTTTTGACGATTTTATTTTTCGATGACATCGCGTATAATAAAATCGGAGAAACTACAGGATTTCGTCGGGAGGGATGCGACATGACCAGGCGAATCGTGGCGTGGCTGCTGTGTATGGGACTGCTGGCAGGCGGGCTGCCCGCCGCAGCTGCGGCGGAGATGTTCGAGGTGGAGGACGGTGTGCTGGTGCGTTATCACGGGACGGACGCGCGGGTGGAGGTGCCGGACGGGGTGACGGCAATCGGCGAGACGGCGTTCCGGGGTTGCACATCGCTCGAGGAGGTGCTGTTGCCGGACAGTGTTCGCAGCATCGGAAGGCTGGCGTTTGCGAATGCGACGGCGTTGCGGACGGTTGTATTTCCCGACCGGCTGGCCGAGATCGGAGAGGCGGCGTTTATGGCCTGCACCTCGCTGGAGATCGGCGCGCTGCCGGAGGGACTGGAAACGCTGGGAGACGGTGTATTTGCATATTGCGAGGCGCTGGGCGGGACGCTTGAGCTGCCCACCGGTCTCCGCGAGCTGGGGGTCAAGGCATTTCTCGGCTGCGGGCTGACCGGGGTGGTGTTCCCGGAGGGGTTGCAGCGGATCGGGCGGGAGGCGTTCGCGCAGTGCAAGCTCCGCTCGGTGACGCTGCCGGAGTCTCTGGTTGAGATGGGAAGCGGGGCGTTCCGGGAGTGCGCCTCGCTTGAGACGGTGACCCTGCCCGCGACGCTGGCCGCGCTGCCGGATGAGCTGTTCCGGGAGCTGTCTCTTATACACATCTCCGAGCCCACGAGACCTCTCT
>USLV01000233.1 GCA_900555705.1 uncultured Oscillospiraceae bacterium
CCCCTTCCCCCCTGACGTTTCTTTTCCCCCTTTCTTAACGTTAAGAAAGGGGGTGGCTGCGCGGCAGAAACAAGCGGCGGAGAAGTTCCTTGTCCGCAGACAAACCAGCATTCTATCCCATATGCTTGCCGCCGTATAAAGCTACCAACCATTACACGAACCAGTTATTCCTATAGTGATAACCCTCCCCTTCAACCATTCCAGCCGCCGAGCATATCCCCCGGCTCAATCCCATCCCCGGACGGCCGCAGCAGCCGCCGCTCCGGTTCCGGCCGGAAATAGCGGACATCCGCCATCGCATACCGCAGCGCATCCAGCAGATGGTTGTCCCGGTCGACCGGCCGGTTGATGCCGCTGCCGTCGCTCCCCTTCTGCCAGACATAGGCCCCGAGCTCGGCGGCGGTGTGGCGGCAGCGCGGATGCACAATCAGCTCGTATTCCTGTAACTCCGCAATCCCGCCGAGCACGCTGTCCGGCCCCTTGACCGCCGCCGTCAGCCGGGAGATTCCCTGCCGCCGCAGCTCCTCGTTGGACTTGGGCTCGGCGGAATCGGCGCGGATGCGCTCCTTCGCATAGCCCTTTTGCCGGATCATCGCGGCGATCTCGCTGTTGAGCATCCGCTTCCCGTAGTGCTCGTCGTAGATGTAAATCCGCCGGTCCGGCCGGTTGACCGCCGCCGCGATGAATGCCGTCGGATCGTTGGCATAGCCGTAATCCAGCCCGAACACATGCCGCAGCTTCCACCCCTCGTCCGGCAGCGCCCGCGGATCGAAGTCCGCCACCCGCCAGTTCTCATAGACCAGCTCCTCGGCAATTCCCCATTCCCCGAGCCCCGCGACCGCATACCGCCGCGGGTTCTTTTGCCGCATCTCGGCATAGCGGGCGCGATCCGCCTCGTCAAGAAACTCGTTGCAGAGATAGGTCGCGGTGAAGCAGGCCGTGTCCGGACCCGGCTGATCGAAGAACCGCCGCTTGAGCCAGTGCCGCTCGCTCCAGGGATTGAAGGTGATGGTGGTCTGCTTGAAGAGCGGCGGCGGCACCTCGCCGCGCGGCGCGGAGAGATCCAGCTTGTCGAAATCCTCCTCGCTCGGCAGCTCGAACGCCTCCTCGAGCCAAACCCAGCAGAGATAGCCGTTTTCGACCGTGGTGGAGGCCAGCTTTTCGACGTCGTCGAAGCCGCGGAAGAGGATGCGCTGCCCGGTCGGACGATAGCGCAGCTCGAGCGGCGACCGCACCGCCTCCCAGAGCGCCTCCGCGCCGAGCCGCCGGATCGCCCATTTGAGCTGGGCGAAGGTGCTGTCCGCGTGGGTCGCGAACACCCGCCGCACAACCAGCAGGTTCGCCTGCGGGTATTTCATCAGATGATAGATGAACCAGAGGGCGGCCGTCGTGGATTTTTTGGAGGCCTTGCCGCCCTTGAGCACGCGGTACCGGCTGCGGCAGTTCCAGAATGCGCGGTAGCCGCCGCCGACCACCGCCGCGATATCCACCGTCCGATAATTCGCCATCTCGTCCCCCTTTTCAGCCTTCCAAAAACATACCCCCACCGCCCGCAGTTTACGATATATCGTAAACCACCGCCCGTCACGACAGGCTTCCTCCTCATTCCGCCAGCCGATCCTCCCCGATAAACTGCGGCAGCGCCGCCTCCGGATCGAACTCCTGCCGGTCGCTGTAGCCGTAGGTCGCCCGGGCCATCAGCACTGTCCCGGTCACACTGCCCGTCCGCTCGAGCTGGTTGACAATCCCGAGATTGCATTCGAGATAGACCTGATAGAGCGCGTCGGCAATCTGCTGTTGCAGAGCCTGTACCGCCTGCTCCGCCGTGTCGTCGATGTAGTGCCCCATGGCATAGTCGACGACCGTCTCGCGGTGAATCCCGAGTGCCCAGGCCACCGCCTCGAGCATGAGCGGCCGCCCGGCCTCCTCCTGGTGCCGCCGCGCCCGTTCAATCCCGGCCGTCACCTCCTCGAGGCTGCAAAGCCTGCGTTCCACCCGCCGTCTCGGCATCTCCTCACCCCCTGCTGCCAGTATACCGCGCCCCTCCTCCCGTCACAAGTGTGCCGCCCGTCCCCCCTGTGTGCACCCCTGGTGTTTCTTTTTACAAAACAAAATTTCGTTTTAACCGGCATATACTATGCATAAATTTCCGGAATTTCGCCATATTAAAAACAGTTTATTGACTTATCTCCCGTTTTGCACTATAATAACTATAAGGAGGGTGTAACCATGCTGCTGCACTATCAATTCCGCAATGTCAAATCCTTTGCCGAAACGGTCGAGTTTGATATGCTCGCGCCGAAGAACCGGGTGCGAAACCGCTTTTCGGACAACTTCAACGCCGTCGGCGGGGAAACCATCCTGAAATCCGCGGTCATCATCGGCGAAAACGGCAGCGGCAAGAGCAACTTCATCGAAAGTCTGGAGCTGCTGCAAAGCCTGCTGGATGAGAAGGACGAGGTTCGCGCCGCGCGTTCTCTGATTTATTATCAGCACGATCGAGAGGATCCCCAGGAAGCGGATTCTCTCCAGACCTTTGAGATCGAGGTGCTGGCCGCCGACAGCCTGATCTACCGCTATCTGCTCGCGGTGGACTGGATGGGCATCGTGGAGGAACGGCTGCAATACCGCGAGCCCGGCCGCAAAACCCTGGCCCCGGTTTTCCACTCCGAAAGAGTGACCGTCCGGGAGGAATCCGGCGGCTTCACCGCCACGTATACACTGGAAATACCGGCGCTCTCCTCGGAAATCCGGAAGCTGCTGGACCAAAAGCTGAACACCGGGAAAACGCTCGGCACCATGCTCCTAACCCTGTCGATTCTTGGAATCGACCACACCCGTCCCTTTCTCGACTGGATGCGGAACACCCTCTGCCTCGAATCCAGCCCGATCAACAACGACCTGCTCCACAGTGCCATGAAGGACGAAGACGACCTGCGCATCCTGCGCGATCCGCGCTATCTCGGCATTTTCCGGCTGGTCGACGAGAGCATCTGCGATGTCCGCATCGACGAGGAGGCGCCCTTTGTCTGGTCGGAGATTGTCCGGCGGAACGCCGACGGTGGGGAATATACC
>USLV01000234.1 GCA_900555705.1 uncultured Oscillospiraceae bacterium
TATGACGCCATCGTCTGCCGCACATACAAGCAGACGACGCTGGACATGCTGGCAAAATACAGCGGTATACCGGTGGTTTCCGGCATGACCGACTATGCGCACCCCCTGCAGGTGCTGACAGACCTGATGACCGTGCGCGAGCGCAAGGGCACGCTGGCCGGGCTGAAGGCCGGGTTTGTCGGTGACGGCTACAACATGGCAAACAGCGTCATTGTGGGCTGTCTGGCCGTGGGCATGACGGTGACGATTGCCTGCCCGAAGGGCTACCGCCCCGCCGCCGACGTGCTGATGCTGGCGAAGCAGTACGGGGATAAGTTCACGCTGACGAACGACCCGGACGAGGCCGCGCGGGACGCGGATGTGCTGTTCACCGACGTGTGGGTCAGCATGGGTATGGAGCGCGAGGCCGAGCAGCGCCGCCGCGACATGGCCCTCCTGATGCGAAAAGAGGTGCAGCGGCACACCGAGCGCCGCCGCGAGCGTCCGCCCCGTCCCGCTCCCCGCGAGAAAGCAGGGCATATACGATCCCTCCATCCGGCGGGGAAAGGCGGAGGCCGCGACGCAGGAGATCCGCTCCCCCGCCGCGCGCCGCAGCGTCTCGACCGCCTCCGGCAGCTGCCGGACATGGTGGCACAGCGCATCGCTCTGCCGCAGGCCGCGCTCCCCCGTCCGGACAGGCAGCGGCCGCTTCTCCTGCGCAATATGGCCGTCCGCCGCCCGATAGAGAGCGGCGGAGGTGGTGTAGTTGCTGGTATCCAGCCCGAGACAGACCGCGCCGCTCATGTCCGCGCGATACCGCCGAGCACGCCGTTGACGAAGGAGGCCTCCTCCTCGCCGCCATATGCCTTTGTCAGCTCGACCGCCTCGTTGATCGAGACGCTGACCGGGATCTCCTCCACCCAGCGCATCTCATAGACCGCGAGCCGCAGCACCGCGAGCGCGACGCGGGAGAGCCGGTTCTTCGACCAGCGATGGGACGCCTCCGCAATCAGGGCATCCACCTCCTCGAGCCGCTCCTCCGCGCCGGACGCGAGCGAGAGCGCAAAGTCATCCGCCGCGACGTCGCGCGCCTCCCCCGCGTTTTCCAGAATCTCCTTCACCGGTTCCCCGGAAAAGCTCTTCTCAAACAAGAGGATAAACGCCAGTTCCCGGGATTCGTGCCGCGTCATTCTCTTTCCTCCTCCGCCTTCTACAATATCCGACATCCCCGGCAACAGCAAAGCCCTCCACAACCGCTGCAGAGGGCTGCCGGAAACCGTATGCCGCCTGTTTTTCGGGTCAGACCGCCTTGTCCTCCTCGAGGGAGATGCCCGCAATGTGCACATTCACCTTCGTGACCGGCTTGCCGGTCATCGACTGCACCGCGACCTTGACGCTGTGCTGCACTTCGCCCGCAACCTCCTGGATCCGCGCGCCGAGACGGAGATTCAGATAGAGATCCAGAACCGTCGTGTTCTCGTTGTTGAGGACGCGGACCGAGCGCTCCGCGCCGGAGCCGATGAAGCCCCGGATATCCGCCGGACGCGCGGCCATCCCGGCCACCCCCGGCACCTCCAGCGCCGCCGAGCAGGCGATCGTCGCGATCACCTCTTCCGAGATGATGCAGCTGCCCTCGGACGATCTGTAGTTTTTATCATCCATTCGATAAACCTCCCTGTATGCCGGGCCCGGTCGGGACCGGCGAGCTTTCCATCGTGATACGTGTGTATCTATGATACACTATATTATACCACAAACTTGCGCGGGAGCAACCTTTTTTTATGAATTCCTCGGAACAATCTTGATATTTTCCGCCGCAATATTCGACTGCGCGAGGACGATCTCGGTGATTTGCAGCGTCTCCTGCGGCGTCAGCGCCTCGGCCTGCACGACAACATTGCAGTTTTTCTCCTCGATATAGACGACGCAGTCGGCGAAGCCCTTTGCCCGGACGAGATCCTCGATCTTGCTCTCCTGCTCGACCGCCTTCGCGACCGCCGCCGTCTTTTCCGCCGCCTCCTGCTTCATCGCGTCGGTCGCCTTGACGTCGCCGAGCAGCTCCTTCAGAATCTCGAGCGCCTCCTCCCGCGCGCTCTCACGGTTGGCGCGCGCCTGCGCGAAATAGGTGCCGCCAGCCGCTGTCGTCGATGTGGTCCCCTTCGTATTGGTCGGGGCGTTGACGAACTGGGAGTCGCCGAGATTGCCGTGGGTCGGCGAGGTGGTCGAGGTGGTGTTCCCGCCGGCCGGGGTTGTGGGCGGCTGCTTCGCGGCGAAATAATAGTTCAGATAGACCGCGAGGCCGAGCGCCACCGCCAGCGTCGCCAGCATCACCTGTTTTTTTCCGAAGATATGTTTCATGGTCATCGCATCCTTTCCTCTTGTCCGAAAATTCTCTGGATTTGCCCGCTCTATGTTCCGGGGACAACGCACACCCGCTTTGTGGTGATGTTCAGGACGGTCGCGACCGCCTCGGTCACCCGCGCGCGGACCTCCTCCGAGCCGCCGCCCTGACAGACCACCATCACCCCCTTTATCGTGGGCTGGAGCTCGGTCACAAGCAGGCCGTCCCGACCGCTCTCCGTGTCGATGAGGATGACCGACTGCTCGGAATCGTCCTTCTGCGAGAGGCTCGAATCGTTCTCAACCCGGTTGCTGCCCGATTTCTGCTCGCTGGCATAGACATATTCCACGCCGTTTTCCAGCGTCACCATCACCCGGCAGCTCCCGACTCCCTCGACATTCGTGATGATCGAGGAGAGCCGCTGCTCGATCTTTTCGGCATAGTCCTCCGCCGACAGCTGCTCCGCCGGAGCAGCCGCGGGCGGCGCCTTCTCCGGCAGCAGCTCCGAGAGCAGGATCAGTCCCATCCCGATCAGCCCCGCCGCGACGAGGCATTTCTGTCCCTTCCCGCTTTTCAGGAATGCCGCCAGCCGTTTCACCGGCGGTTCTCTCTCCGCGTTCATTCCTCCACCGTCCCCTCCACATCCGTTCCCAGCCGATCCCCGAGGATCCGCTGGATTGTCCGCGCGCTGCGGGCCTGTTGTTCTGTCTCTTATACACATCTGACGCTGCCGACGAAGCTAGAAGTGTAGATC
>USLV01000235.1 GCA_900555705.1 uncultured Oscillospiraceae bacterium
GATAGCGGCGCGCCATGGCGGAACACTCGATGTGCCAGCCGGGGCGGCCATCGCTCCAGGGGGATGGCCAGAACGGCTCGCCGGGCTTCGCCGCTTTCCAAAGCGCGAAGTCCATTGCGTCCTCCTTTTCCTCGCCAACGCTGATGCGCGCCCCGGCCTGCAGCTCATCCAGCGGCTGATGCGACAGCTTGCCATAGCCGTCGCAACGCCCCGTCCGGAAATAGACATCGCCGTTTGCCGCGGCATAGGCGTAGCCTTTCTCTACAAGCGTCTGAATGATCGCGATGATCTCGTCCATGTTCTCGGTGGCGCGGGGATGCACCGTCGCCTCCCGCACACCGAGCCCGGCGGCATCCGTCCAGAACTCCGCGATATACCGCTCGGCAATCTCACGATAGTCCACGCCCTCCTCGTTGGCGCGGCGGATGATCTTGTCGTCGATGTCCGTGAAATTCTGGACAAAGCGCACCTCCATACCCCGCCACTCGAGATAGCGGCGCAGCACATCGAACACGCAGAGCGGCCGTGCATTGCCGATATGGATGAAATTATAAACCGTCGGGCCACAGGCATAGATCCGCGCGACGCCGGGCTCCAGTGTCACGAATTCCTCCTTCTGGCGGGTCAACGTATTGAAAATCCTCATATGGTTTCCTCTTCCTTTCCAGTTTCCGGCAGAGAGGAGAGCGCCTCCAGCCGTTTTTGTATGCGATCCATCCGTCCGTCCAAACGGCAAATTTCCTGTGCCACCGGATCAGGGATGTGCACCTGATCGAGCTCGACAATGCGGGCGCCGTTGCGCCGTACCACCCGGGCGGGGACGCCGACTGCCGTCGCGTTGTCCGGGATATCCGCGAGCACCACCGCGCCTGCCGCAATGCGGACATTATCCCCGATATGGATCGGGCCGAGCACCTTGGCACCGGAACCGACCATCACATGATTGCCGAGCGTCGGGTGGCGCTTGCCCTTGTCCTTGCCGGTTCCTCCAAGCGTCACTCCTTGATAAATTGTACAATCGTCGCCAATCTCCGCCGTCTCGCCGATCACGACACCGGTTCCATGATCGATGAAGAGCCGCCGTCCAATCGTGGCTGCCGGATGAATCTCAATGTTCGTCCGCCGCACGCATCGCTGGGAGACCCAGCGCGCGAGAAAATACCAGCGATGGCGATAGAGCCAGTTGGCCTTTCGATAGGCGCGCACCGCCTTGAAGCCGTTATACAGCAGCATGACCTCCAGCGAGGAGCGCGCCGCGGGATCCCGTTCCCGGATTACGGCAATATCCTCTCTCATTCTGTCAAACAACAAACCAAGCCTCCCATCGAAAACGCCCCCGCCGCACCGGACAGACCGGCGCAACGGAGGCGTCAAAAAACGCGGTTCCACTCCTGTTTTCACTCAGCCATCCCACCAGCGGGACAGCAGCCGGTAACGGCGGCAGCCGCGCGGACATACCGGGATTTCTCCGTTCCGCCCGCGTGCTCAGGGGTGCATTTCTCCGCCCGTCTCATCCGGAAAGCGTTTTCAGCCGGGACGCTTTCTCTCTGTCGGGAACAGCGACAGGTACTTCTCCCCTTCTCTGCATTTCCACTATACAACTCTTGGTTCTATTATATACCGGTTTCCCGGAAAGTCCACTCTTTTATTTTTCGGCGGACAAAAATCCGCGATTCCGCCAGATATACTGCACACCGGAAGCCACCGTCAGCACCGTCGAAACCCAGATCAGCAGCTCGCTGAACATCATCGGCGCCGAGAATAACACCTCCGGCAGCAAGCAGTCCGCGAGCAGCCCGGTTCTCCAGGAGACAAATTCCAGCGCCACCATGGTATAGATGATCGCGATATACTGGAAAACCGTCTTGATCTTGCCAAAGGTATTAGCCGCAATGACGGTACCACTGCCCGCGGCCATCAGCCGCACAGAGGTCACGGCAAATTCTCTCGTCAGAATCAGCATCAGCGCCCAAGGGTTCATCCGATCCAGCGCCAGAAAACCCACAAACGCAGCGGTAGTCAGCATTTTATCCGCAATCGGATCGAGGAATTTTCCGAGATCGGTCACAATCCCCCGCCGACGTGCAATCCGACCGTCGAGCAAATCGGTAATCGCCGCCACGACAAAAACCACACAGGCAATCAAATGGTGGAACGGGAAGTCCCAGAGCAGCAGCATGAGATACAACGGCGCCATCAGGATCCTCGCCAACGTCAGACGATTCGGCGTGTTCATTCGCAACACTCTCCCATCAGATCCCAATCCATACAATCGGTTATGCGCACCCGCACAAAATCACCGGGCTGAACCCGACGGTCGCCCGCATCAAAAAACACCTTGCCGTCGATATCAGGGGCGTCGGCCGCTGTGCGGCCAAACCAGCACTCGGCATAGCGGTCAAAGCTCTCGACCAGTACTTCCAGCGTTTTGCCAATCTGTGCCTGATTATACGCCTCGGCAATCCGCGCCTGCTCCTCCATCACGATATCCCGGCGATGCTGCCGAAGCTTCTCCGACACCTGCCCGGGAAGCGTCGCCGCAGGCGTGCCTTCCTCCGCCGAGAAGGCGAAACAACCAAGCCGTTCAAACCGCATCTCCTGCACAAAGCGGCAGAGCTGTTCAAAATCCTCCTCCGTCTCCCCGGGGAAGCCGGTCATGACGGTCGTCCGCAGCACAATACCCGGCACCTCCTCCCGTACATGCCGCAGCAGGCGGGACAGGCTTTCCACGTCGCCCGGACGGTTCATCGCCCGGAGCACCGCGCCGCTCGCATGCTGGAGCGGGATATCCATATACGGGACGACCTTCTCCTGCTCCCGCATCACGGTCAACAGTCGGTCGGTGATGTGCTGAGGATAGCAATAGAGCAGCCGTATCCAGTGCAGCCCCTCGATCGCACACAGACGCTCGAGCAGCTCCGGCAGACGGGGCTCACCGTATAGATCGGCGCCATAGACCGTCGTGTCCTGCGCCACGAGTACCAGCTCACGGACACCAGCCTTCGCCAGCAGCGTCGCCTCTTCGACGATTGCCTCCATCGTCCTGTCTCTTATACACATCTCCGAGCCCA
>USLV01000236.1 GCA_900555705.1 uncultured Oscillospiraceae bacterium
GATGTGGACATGCTGACCGCTCGCAATGCGGGAATGACGGCGGTTGGCGCCGCGTGGGGCTTTCGAGGGGAAACGGAACTTCGGGCGGCCGGAGCCGATCAAATCGCCCGTTTGCCGCTCGATCTGATTCCGGAATAGGAGGGGCTTTATGGGATGGAGTTGTCCGGTCTGCGGAAAACCGTTGACGCTGTCGGAAAAGCAGTACCGATGCGATAACCGGCATTCTTTTGATGTGGCTCGCAAGGGTTATGTCAATCTGTTGCTGTCCCGGAAATCCGGCAGCCAGGGACACGGGGACAACCGGGAGATGGTGGCGGCACGCCGACGGTTTCTGGATGCTGGGTATTACGCGCCGCTTTGCCGCGAGCTGGCAGAGACAGCAGCCCGCTATGCGGAAGAGCAGGCGGTACTGCTGGACGCAGGCTGCGGAGAGTGCTATTATACGGCTGCTGTCTGCGAACGACTGCGCCGGGATGGACGGCTGGCAGAGGCGCTGGGGGTAGACATCTCAAAAGAGGCGCTCGCGGCTGGTGCGGCGCGAGACCGGACGATTCGACTGGCAGTCGCCAGCGTGTTTCATTTGCCGGTTGCGGATGAAAGTGTCGACCTGCTGACCATGGTGTTCGCGCCCTGGTGCGGAGAGGAGTTCCGGCGGGTGCTTTGACAGGGTGGAATCCTGCTGATGGCGATCCCGGACGAACGCCATCTCTGGGAGCTCAAATGTGCCGTCTATGACCGGCCATATCCCAATACCGTGCGGGATTATGCGCTTGAGGGCTTCGACTTTCTGGAAAAACGGGAGATCCGCGACTGGATTCACCTCCCCTCGCAGGAGGACATCCACGCACTCTTCACGATGACACCCTATTATTATAAAACCGGCCGGGCGGAACAGGCGCGTCTGGCGGCGCTCCCGGAGCTGGAGACGGAGATCGCCTTTCAGCTGCTGGTTTACCGCCGTCAATCGTAAACAGTTTTTTAACCCTGTGCCCTGTGGGTTGACAAGCCAGCGGAAGAGGGAGATAATACGGGTAGATTCATCAATTAAAGGAGGAAACAGATATGTCCAATCGCTTTATTTTGAACGAAACCGCGTATTTCGGCGCCGGCGCCAGAGAAAACCTGGTTCCGGAGCTTCGGGCAAAGGGTATGAGCAAGATCCTGTTTGTGACCGATCAGGTATTGATCGACTGCGGCGTTGCGACCAAGGTTTCCGACTGTATGAAAGAGGCCGGTGTTCCCTTCGAGACATTTTGCGATATCAAGGCGAATCCCACGATCCGCAATGTGCAGGACGGCGTGAAGGCGTTCCGGGATGCCGAAGCAGACGGCCTTGTCGCTGTGGGCGGCGGCTCGGTGATGGACACCGCCAAAGCGATCGGTATCGTGGTTGCCAATCCGGACTTTAGCGATGTGCGTTCGTTGGAGGGGGTTGCCGACACGCAGAATAAGTCTGTTCCGCTGATCGCGCTGCCGACCACCTCCGGTACGGCTGCCGAAGTCACTATCAACTATGTCATCACGGATGAGGACAATCGAAAGAAGATGGTCTGTGTCGACCCGAAGGACATCCCGGTTGTCGCGATTGTGGACAGCGATCTGATGATGGGGATGCCGAAGGGACTCTGTGCCTCCACCGGCATGGACGCACTGACCCATGCAATCGAGGGATATATCACCAAGGGGGCTTGGGAGCTTTCGGATATGGTGGAGCTGCGGGCGATTGAGCTGATCCATGAAAGCCTGTATGACAGTGTGGCGGGTGATCCGAAGGCGCGCGAGACCATGGCGCTGGCGCAGTATGTCGCCGGTATGGGCTTTTCAAACGTTGGTCTCGGCATTGTCCATTCGATGGCGCATCCGCTCGGTGCGTTCTACGACACGCCGCATGGTGTAGCGAATGCGTTGTTGCTGCCCTATGTGCTGGAATATAACGCCGAATCCGCCGCAAAGCCGAAATATCGCGCCATTGCCCGCGCGATGGGTGTCGCGGATACGGAGAGGATGACGGAGGATGAGGCTGTGCAGGCTGCCATTGATGCGGTGCGCGCCCTCTCGGTTTCGATCGATATTCCGCAGAAGTTACATGAGATCGGCGTCCGTGAGGAGGATCTCGAGGCGCTCTCGCAGGCGGCGTTCAACGATGTCTGCACCGGCGGCAATCCGCGCGATACCTCCGCGGCGGATATTCTGGAAATCTATAAAAAAGCGTATTAAGTTAAGTACGATTCGTCCCCCTGTCCGGAAAAATCCGGATGGGGGGGCGCTGTTTTCGGGTATACTAGCCTCCGGAAAGGTGGAATGGCTATGCAGACGATTTATGCGGGTGGGTCTGTCCTGACGATGGAGCGGGAACGGCCGCTTGTCGAGGCGGTTCTGGTCACAGACGGGATCATCACAGCGGTGGGGACACGGGCCGAGCTGGAAGCGATGGCGCCGGATGCAATGTACGAGGAGCTGGACGGCGGCGCGCTGCTGCCCGGTTTCATCGATGGGCATTCCCATCTGTCGGCGGTGGGCTGGCAGCAGTTGACGGTCAACGCCGCACCACCGCCAACCGGCACCTGTGGTTCGGTGGATGATCTGCTCACGGCGTGCCGCCGGGCGCTGGCGGAGCGACCGGGAGAGGATGAAAGCTGGCTGCTCGGCATGGGCTATGATAACGCAGCCTATCCGGATGGCCGTCATCCCACGAGAGAGGCACTGGACACGGTCAGCCGGACCGTTCCGATCCTGATCACCCATGTCTCCGGTCACCTCTGTGTCGTCAATTCCCGGGCAATGGAACTGCTCGGCTACGGCGGCGAGGACTATACCGTGCCGGAAGGCGGCGTGGTGGAAGCATCCGGTCTGCTCAAAGAGCAGGCCTTCCTCTCACCGGAAAAACAGGCGCGGATAGAAGGCCCATCACCAGAGCGGCTGATCGGTGCTATCGGCGATGCCTCCGCGCTGTATGCCTCCTATGGCATCACCACTGCGCAGGAGGGCAGGGCAGGCAAGCGGGAATTCCGTCTGCTGAACGAGGCGGGGCGTCGGGGACTTCTGCGGACAGATGCGGTGC
>USLV01000237.1 GCA_900555705.1 uncultured Oscillospiraceae bacterium
CGGCAAAAATTGCCGCGGCTTTTTTGTTGGGATGGACTTTGGACAACATTTTCGTTGACAATACGAAAATTCATGCTACAATGAGATCGACAGGACCACAATCATTGCTTTCGAGGGAGGGATTTTCCATGAAACGTCTGATGGTTTTCCTGCTGGCTGCGGTGCTCGGCGGTGCGCTCTGTCTGTCGCTCGGCGGCTGCGGAGAACAGAAAACGCCTGCGCCCGACTCTGCGCCGACGACGTCGGCCACCTTGGCACCGCAGCGGACGCTCTCCACCGCCGATATGGCGGATCGGCTGGAAGCGGCATTCCGCCGGTACATTGAAGAGAATCCCCGGCCCGAGACATATGCCGGGTTCGATCGTCCGATGGGACGCGGCGATCTGATTCTCTACGCCACGGATGAGGAGACGCTTGCGGTTTTCCGCGAGGCGATGGATGTCGCGATCCCGGCGGAAAAGGAAGCCTGGCTGCGGGAATCCGGCGTGGATCCCGCCGGCGAGGAGGCGCGGGAGTACGACGACTATGTCTTCGTCCACTATGTCCGCAAGCCCTACTCGCTGGCACAATTGGAGACGGTGCAGAACGCGCTGCACGGGCAGCGCAAGGCGCTCGGTTTTGAACGACTCGAGATCCGGCTGTCGGACAATCGTGTCTTTGTCGGCTTCCCCTTCGTGCCCGACGAGGTGCTCCGGGAGACGGTTCTCGCCCTTGTGCCCGGGGAGCTGCACGGCTGCCTCGAGATCGGCTCCGAAATCACGGCGCCCGCGTCCAACTGACAGAACAGCAAACCGGCGTGCGATTCTTCCGAACCGCACGCCGGTTTTTTCTGCCTTTTTACATGTCCCGCTTCTCATACAGCCGCAAGGAGAGCAGCAGCGACAGGCCGAACAGCAACAGCGCCGCCGGGATCACCCACAAAATCCCGGTTCCCGACAATAACTCGAGCAGCATCTCCTGCTCATCCGCCAGGATGCTGGACGCAGCCGCAATCGACCCGGCAATCACAGCCGTCGCAAGCACAAACCACATCCGCGCCTTTTCGACCCCCATCCGGAACGCGATCGGCAGGCTGATCGACAGATAGAGCAGCCCGACCGCCAGCATCGGCGCCGCGCTGCAAAGAATGGCGAGCGGTGTCGCCCCGTCGTAGATCGCGGAGGCCAGCAGCGACACCAGCAGATACAGCACCGACACCGCGCTCACCGCCAGCAGCCCCAGCAGATACCGACTGTACACCACATCCCGCCGCGAGCAGGGCAGCGAGAGCGCATAGCGGTCAAAGCCCGCCTTTTCGTCGAGCGCCATCAGATTCAGCGGCAGCATCGCACAGAAGACAATCGCAAATGCGCTGATAAAGGATGCATGGCCGTTCGCCAGGGGCAGCAGCACATACACCATCGCCACAATCAGCGTCCAGCGCGCCTGCCGCAGCAGTACATACCAGTCTTTCAGCAGCAATCCTTTCATCTCTTCCTTCCTCCCCTCGACAGCAGCACCATAATTTCCTCGATTCCCGGTCGGGCAAGCGGGAGCCCGGTCGGTGCTTTCGCCCGCTCGACCAGCACTTCCACGCCGGTTTCCCCGCTGCGGCGGCCGACGACCGCCTCCGGCGGCAGCGCTGCCAGTTCCGCTTCCGAGCAGCGAAGCAGTCCATATCGCTCTGCCAGCCGGTCCTTCTCGTCACAGAACAGCATCCGCCCCCGGTGGATGAAGGTGATGTAATCGCAGAGCTTTTCGAGATCGCTCACGATATGGGAGGAGAGCAGGATCGCGTGCTGCTCATCCGCGATAAAATCATAGAGAATATCGAGAATCTCATCCCGCACAATCGGATCCAATCCGCTCGTCGCCTCGTCAAGAATCAACAGGCGCGCGTGATGTGAGAGCGCCACCGCCATCCCGAGCTTCATCTTCATGCCGCGGGAATACTCTTTGAATTGCTTCTTCGGCGGCAGCGAAAACCGCTCGAGATAGCCGAGATAGACCGCGTCGTCCCACTCACGGTAGACCCGCCGCATCACGGCGCCGAGCTGAATCGCCGTCAGCCCCTCCGGAAAGCATCCCTCGTCCAGCACCACCCCGAGCTGTTCTTTCTGACCCACGGAAAGGCCGGACTGCCCGAGAATCCGGATATCGCCGCTGTCGGGGCGGATCATGTCGAGAATCAGTTTGATAGTGGTGCTTTTGCCCGCGCCGTTTTCGCCGATTAGCCCCATCACACAGCCCATCGGCAGCGAAAAGCCGATGTTCTCGAGTGAAAAACCCGGGTAGTGCTTGCAGACGCCTGTCAGTTCCAAAGCATTCATATCGTTTCCTCCTCATCCAGCAGCCGGAACATCTCCAAAAGCTCCTGTTTCTTCAGCCCACAGACTGCGGCCAGCTCCGAAATGCGCTGCATATACTCCTCGATCTGCCGCAGGTTTTCCTCCCGCAGCAGTTCCATATTACGCCGCGCCACAAAGCAGCCCTTGCCCGCCACCATGTCGATAAACCCGTTCCGCTCCAGCTCGTCATACGCTCGTTTGGTTGTGATAACGCTGATGCGAAGCTCCTTGGCCAGCACCCGGATGGAGGGCAGCGCCTCTCCCTCGGACAATTGGCCGGTCAGGATGCTGTTCTTTAGCTGGGTATATATCTGATCATAGATAGGCTGGTCGCTGGCATTACTGATCACAATGGTCAGAGCGCTCGCCCCCTTTTAACTGTTCATAAACAGTATATACAGTTAGAACGGATTTGTCAACCCCTTCTCCCTGATTTTTGGGGAAGCTCTCCCGGATTGGGCGTAGTCTCCGAAAACTCGTCGATTGGAGGAAGACATTTTTGACAAGCTGGGTATTGTATTTTGTCAAAGAGGGGTATATACTATGCCTGAATTGGATAAAAAGCGCGCATGGGACTGCAACCGCCGTGGTGGGACAGTCCCCCTTTTGTACTTTTTCTTATATTACCTAATATAAAGCGGGTGTGAGACATGGAAAATATCATCAAGCGCATCGTGGAAATGGCTGTCTCTTATACACATCTCCGAGCCCACGAGACCTCTCTACATCT
>USLV01000238.1 GCA_900555705.1 uncultured Oscillospiraceae bacterium
TCGTCGGCAGCGTCAGATGTGTATAAGAGACAGGCGCCTTTGTGCTCTCAGCTCTGTTCATCCAGCGTCCGGGTAAACGCCGGAAGGAACTCTTCGAGAAAACAGTCCGCCGCCGGCAGCGATAACGCCCGCAGCGAGGCCTCGATCGAACGGCGGGCGCTTTCAAACTCCCGGTTTCCCTGGGCAAGCTCGGCGGGGCATTTGAGAAGGGCGGACAGCTTATCCGCCGCTTTGACCAGCCGCAGCTCGAGCCCGGATGCCTCCGGCAGAAGAAGCGGCCGGTAGTCCTCGCGAAGATCCGGCGGCAGCATGGCGAGCAGCCGGTCGGCGGCAAGCGCCTCCACCTGCCGGTAGGCATCCCGCAGAGAGTCGCTGTGATATTTCACCGGGGTCGGCATATCGCCGGTGAAGATTTCGGTAGCATCGTGGTAGAGTGCCAGCAGGACGCACTGCTCCACGTTGACCGTTCCGCCGAATCGGTGGTTGGTCAGCGCTGCGAGCGCATGTGCAAGAACCGCGACATCATAGGAATGCTCCCAAACGGTCTCGGTCTGCATGTTGCGCATCAGTGCCCAGCGGTTGATGTATTTCATGCGGGATAAAACGGCGTAAAACTGATTGTCCATGACAGTCGCTCCTTTGCTTTCCTGTTATCAGTATAACAGGCGGCGGACAGAAAGAAAAGCCCTTTTAGACATATATGAGACCGACCGGGCATATATATCGGTAAGAGAATCGGCGAGGGAGGAAGAGGCTTTGGCGGAGGAGAAGCGGTTGATGCAGCTGCCACATCAGGTGATTATGCAGGACAGGCGGGCGCTGACCGTGTCCGGCGTATCGGATGTGGACAGCTTCGACGAGACGACGGTAGTGGTCTACACCGATATGGGGGAGCTGACGGTCAAGGGGGCGGGTCTCCAGATTCAACGATTGAATGTAGAGACAGGCGAGCTCACGTTGGAGGGAACGATCGATTCCCTGACCTATACAGAGTTACAAAGCCGCAGTGGCGGCTTTTTCAGCAGGCTGTTTAAATAGCGGAACGGAGGCGCGCGCATGTGGGAAATAACCATCAGCGGCCAGTTGCTGGAGCTGTTGAAGGCGGCTGGCATGGGGGTTCTGCTGGGATTGTATTATGACGTCTATCGTGTGGCGCGTATCGTCATGCGTCCCTCCGCGCGAGTGGTATTTTGGCAGGATATGGCGTTTTTCTCCACAGCCTCGGTGCTGACCTTCCTGTTTTTAATGACGGTCAATGGTGGACGGCTGCGGATCTACCTGCTGCTTGGCCTCCTCGTGGGTTTCGCCGTCTATTATTTGACGGTGGGGCGGCTGGTGGTACGGTTTGCGGATGTGGTGACACGGGTGATTGCGTTTCTCTGGGGCGGCTTCTGGCGCGGAATCAGCTGGCCGTTCCGAAGGATGGGAAGGCTTCTGGAACGGCCGTTCCGGCGGCTGTTGTCCGCAGGAAAAGGCCGCGTCAAAAAATTCCGGGAATTTTTGAAAAAACGCTTGAAACCTGAAGGGGATTTATTGTATAATGAAAAAAATGAGACAGGTGTGTCCTTTGGGGAGCCTGCGCCGCAGGGCAAGAGCAGACATGTTTTCGCCCGGCGCAGAACAGAAGCAGCGGAAAACAGGGAAGCGGACGATGGCCGCTCTGCCCGGATAATACAGAGGGGACGTACCCATGAAGGCCGATCGGAAGATAAAAAAACGGAAAAAAAGCATTTTTCTCCGCGTGGCACTTCTGGCTTTTTCGGTCTACGCCATCGTCATGCTGGCGCAGCTGCAGATGGAGCTCGCCAACCGCGAAAAGGACGAACAGGCGATTGACCAGCGGATTGAGGATCAGAAGCGACTCAACGAAGATTTGGAGCTGAAAAACGAGGATTATGAGAAATTCCTCGAGGAACAGGCAAGGGAACAGGGGCTGGCTCGTCCGGGAGAGATCATATTCCAGGAGACTCCGGGCGCGAAATAAGCCCTAAAAAATATGGGGGGACAGCAGGTTCATATGCAGTTGGAGACGGGAGCAATCGTAGAGGGTAAGGTGACCGGCATTACCAAATTCGGCGCGTTTGTGGAGTTACCCGGCGGCAAAACGGGTATGGTTCATATCTCAGAGGTGGCGCCGACCTATGTCAAGGAGATCCGAGATCATGTTTCGGAAAACCAGACGGTCAAGGTGAAAATTCTGAACATTGGCGAGGATGGCAAGATCAGTCTCTCCATCAAAAAAGCGATGGAACAGGATCGCCAGCCCCGTCAGCGTCCGCGTGCGGTTTCTCCGGGACGCCCGGGCGGCTTCGAATGGCAGTCCCGCAGCAGTGAGGGCGCCAGCTTCGAGGATATGATGTCGCGCTTCAAACAGGCAAGTGATGAGAAAATTTCGGATCTCAAGCGCTCAACCGAGGGGAAGCATGGCGGCTTTTCCCGTCGCGGTGGCGGGCGTGGCGGCCAAAACGGCTGAAAACAGGTGAAAAGCGGGGGCGGATGGGTGACATCCGTCCCCTTGTCATACCAATGAAAGGATGTTGTAAATGCGCTGTATTGCGGCGATGGATATTGAAGAGACTGTGCGCAACCTTTGTATCGAGGCAAACCGACGGCTGCCGGGCGATGTGGAGGCGGCGGTTCGACGGGCAAGCGAGGTCGAGGACGGACTGGCCCGGGAGATTATGCAGGATTTGGTGGACAACATAGACGCTGCGGAGACGCTGCGGCTGCCGGTCTGCCAGGATACCGGTATGGCGGTCGTGTTTGTGGAGCTGGGGCAGGAGGTGCACATCACCGGCGGCCTGCTCGAGGAGGCGGTCAACCGCGGCGTTGCCCGCGGTTATACCGAGGGACTGCTGCGCTGCTCGGTGGTGGCGGATCCGTTGCGGCGCGGCAATACCGGCGACAACACTCCCGCGATCCTGCATCTCCGTATGACGGCTGGTGATCGGTTGGAGATTATGGTTGCGCCGAAAGGGTTTGGCAGTGAAAATATGAGTCGTGTCTGGATGCTGACCCCCGCTGCCGACCGGGAGACAGTGATCGACCGGATC
>USLV01000239.1 GCA_900555705.1 uncultured Oscillospiraceae bacterium
CAGGCGGCGGACGAATCCGACCGTGTCAATCAGCATTACCTGCCGTCCGTCCGGCAGCCGAAGCGCCCGCGCGGTCGGATCCAGCGTCGCGAACAGCTTGTCCTCCGCGAGCACACCCGCATCGGTCAGCGCATTCAGCAGCGTGGACTTGCCCGCATTGGTATAACCGACAATCGCCACCGTGGCGATCCCATCCTTCCGGCGGCGGGAACGGCGCTCGCCGCGCCGCCGCTCCACCTCGGCCAATTGCTCGCGCAGAGCGCTGATCCGGCGGCGAATATGGCGGCGATCACTCTCGAGCTTGGTTTCGCCGGGGCCGCGGGTACCGATGCCGCCGCCGAGGCGGGACAACGCTGTTCCCTGTCCCGCGAGGCGCGGCAGCAGGTATTGCAGCTGCGCCAGCTCGACCTGTAGCCGCCCCTCGGCGGAACGCGCGCGTCCTGCAAAAATATCGAGGATCAGCATTGTGCGGTCAACCACCCGACAGGGCAGGATATCCTCCAGATTGCGCTGCTGGGTCGCGGTCAACTCCAGATCGAAAATCACGAGCTCCGTTTCCGTCCTCTCACAAAGCCCGGCCAGCTCCTCCAGCCGTCCGCGCCCGAGGCAGGTCGCCTTGTCCGGCGCGTCCCGCCGTTGGACGAGCGTTCCCACAACCTCCGCTCCGGCTGTTGCCGCCAGCTCCCGCAGTTCCTCCAGCGAGCTCTCCACATCATAGGCGCCGGTGTCGACGGCGCAGAGAATCGCACGCTCCAGCCGCTCCTCCGCCTGTAAAATCTCCATATATACTCCTCCTGCTCCCATCACGGCTTCTATTTTTATTCCGGTCATACCCTTAGTTTTGCCTTTTATCCATATTATATCGCCTCCACTTGTGCATTGTCTATAGTTTCCCGCTTCTTTCTTTAGCGAAAATTTTGTGATTGCTCCGCCAGTTTTCCATACCACATTTTATGAATATATGGTAGAATAGAGGCGGAATGTCCGCGCCGTTTGTCGGCTATTTACGGCAGCGCGGACAAGGTGGGTCGGATTTTATCGGACGATTTTGGAAAAGGGGTCGTTGAATTTGTCAGAGCAGTTTACGAGCGAGAGTATTTTTCATCTGGAAAACCGGGTGGCGCCGTTGCGCCTGATTCCGCTGCGCGGTGCGCGCGAGTTGGCGGAAAAGATTGATCACTATCTGGTCAACTGGGCAGCCGGCAGCTTCTTCTCGGAGGACACCTTCATTGTCGAGTCGGAATGTCCGCGCTTTTCTTCCGGTGACGGCAAGGGCATGATCAAAGAGAGCATCCGTGGCGATGACCTCTATATTCTGGTCGATGTCGGCAACTACGACTGCGATTATAAGCTGTTCGGCCGGAAGAATGCCATGTCTCCGGACGATCACTTTCAGGATCTCAAGCGAATCATTCAGGCGACCAGCGGCAAGGCGCACCGCCTCAACGTCATCATGCCGATCCTCTATGGCGGCCGGCAACACCGCCGCAATTACCGTGAGTCTCTGGACTGCGCGGTGGCGCTGCAGGAGCTGCAGGCGATGGGCGTTGAGAACATCGTCACCTTCGATGCCCACGACCCCCGCGTGCACAACGCGATTCCGCTGATGGGTTTTGACAACGTCATGCCCTACTATCAGGTGCTCAAAAAGCTGTTCCGGGATTTCCCGGACATTCGGGAGGATCGCGACCATCTCATGATCGTCAGTCCGGACGAGGGCGCGATGAACCGCAATATGTACTACGCCTCGGTCCTCGGCGTCGATCTCGGCATGTTCTACAAGCGCCGCGACTATTCCTGCATCGTCGGCGGCCGCAATCCCATTGTCGCCCATGAATACCTCGGCAACTCGGTGGAGGGGAAGGACATCTTCATCGCCGATGACATCATTTCCTCCGGCGAGTCCATGCTCGATATCGCCTATGAGCTGAAAAAGCGCAAGACTCGCCTGTCGCTGAACTCGGCAGAGACGGCCATCGCCTACGTAAAGCCGCTGTTCCGCGGTGTGCAGAATGAGCAGCTCTACCTGATTTTATTGGACGACGCCTGCCGCCCTGTGCAGGACCTGCGCATTGCCGAGGGCGTTCCCAACCGCGTGGCCGTGGACACACGCAAGCTGCTGCGCGCCGTGGCCCGCACCAACTCGACCTGCGGCATTCTGGCACACAACCATCCCACCGGACTGGCCATTCCATCCGAGGCGGACCGCCTGACGACCTACCATATTATGGAGGTCACCGGCCAGCTCGGCTTTACGATCATGGATCATATCATCATAGCGGGGGAGGATGGCTGTTCGATGCTGAACCGCGGCAGCCTGCCGGAATACCGCGCAAACAGCGGCGTGCTGCAGGCCGCCAGCCGCTGAACGCCGCCCATGCGCCTTGCCGTGTCCCGGCAGGGCGCATTTTTCTGCGGTTTGGGTACAAAATATCGGCAAACCTATTTACATTAAAAATTTGGCGTGCTATAATCACTGTACAACTATTCGTTGTACACGAAAGGAACGACTATGGACGAAGTCTTTCACTTAAAGGCACCGTTTCAGCCCACCGGCGACCAGCCGCAGGCGATAGAAGCGCTGATGCAGGGCATCCATGAGGGTGACGACGCCCAGACGCTGCTGGGCGTCACCGGCTCCGGCAAGACGTTTACGATGGCGAACATCATCGCTCGGTGCAATCGCCCGACGCTGATCTTGGAGCCGAATAAGACGCTGGCCAGTCAGATCTGTACCGAGATGCGCGGCTTTTTCCCTGATGATGCGGTAGAATATTTCGTCTCCTACTACGACTATTACCAGCCCGAGGCGTATATCCCGTCCACAGACACCTATATTGAGAAGGACAGTGCCATCAACGACGAGATTGACCGTCTGCGCCACTCGGCCACGGCGGCGCTGTCAGAGCGGCGCAACGTCATCATTGTGGCGTCGGTGTCCTGCATCTACTCGCTGGGTGACCCCATCGACTACCGCAGCATGGTCATCAGCCTGCGCCCCGGCATGCAGATGGAGCGGGACGAGCTGTGCAA
>USLV01000240.1 GCA_900555705.1 uncultured Oscillospiraceae bacterium
CACCCTGGCTCTGCAACAGCATCTCGGTCATACCCGCCGTGGCGCCAAAGTTGCCGTCGATCTGGAACGGCGGATGTGTGTCGAACAGATTTCGATTCGTGGACTCCCGCAGGATCTGGTTAACCATCACGCCGGCATGGTCACCATCCCGCAGCCGCGCCCAGAAGTTGATTTTCCAGGCCTTCGACCAACCGGTTCCGCCGTCGCCGCGGAGCTCCAGCGTTTTTTTCATCGCCTCGATATATCGGTCGTCCTCTTCGCTGCGTCCCGCCACAACCTGATTGCCCGGGTGCAGCGCGAACAGCTGATTGACATGCCGGTGGCCATAACTGCCGTGCAGGTCCGCAAGGGTTTCGTCCTTCCACTCCATGAACTGTTCGCCGAGGCCGATCCGAAGACCCGAGGACAGGCGTGCCTGCGCCGCACGAACCTCCCGCACCTCCGGCGTATCATAGCCAAGAATCGCGCTCGCCTGCAGAACCTCGTTGAACACCTCCCAGACCACTGCCTGATCAAAAGCGGTTCCAAGCGAGAGCCCGCCGTTTTCCGGGGAATAGGACGGATTGACCACCAGCGTATCGTCGCGCTCGTCCTCCCAGAGATTGTCCACCCAGAACAGTGCCGCACCGAGAAGCGTATCATAATTGGCTTTTAAGAAGTCCTTATCTCGGTTAAACTGATAGACCTCCCAGATATCCTGGCACATCCACGCCGCCGGGGTTGGTACGAGGCCGATTTCGCTGTCGTTGGAGCCAATATGGTTCCAAATATTACAGCTGACGTTGACCGCCCAGCCGCGCACGTCCCCGCCGTCCGGGCGCGCCCAATAATGTCTGGCCATCTGCTCGCCCATTTTGACCAGCGAGTTTACATAGTCAATCATCGGCGTATGGCATTCCGCGAGATTTGTCTGCTGGGCCAGCCAGTAGTTCATCTGCAGGTTGATATTGGTATGATAGTCCGCATTCCAGGGCGGATTCAGTCCATCGGCCCAAATACCCTGCAGGTTTGCCGGAAGCGAGCCCTCACGCGAACTCGCGATCAGCAGATATCGTCCGAATTGATAGTACAACGTCTCGAGATACCGATTCTCCACAGCCGTATTGCCCTTCGTATAGCCGCTCAGCAGCTCGTCGGTCGGCTTCGTCGGCATCTCGTTCGCCCCGATGTTGAGCTCAACACGGGAGAACAACTCACTGTAGTCGTCGATATGCGTCTTCAGAAGCGCATCGTACTCCTCGGCAGCAGCCGCGGCTATCCGATCCTGTACACCCTCGAGCGGATCTTCATCGCTGAAATAGGTTCCACTACCGTCGCTGCACTGAATATAGTTGGTGCCCGCGCTGAACAGAAGCAGCACCTCGTCGGCTCCGGTCACCTGGATCGCACCGGCGGCGGCCTCCAGGCTGCCGCCGGTCGGCACCACCTTTACCTGTCCCGCAAAATGCAGGCCATGCGCCTTGTGGTCTGCCGGCTGTCCCGTCATCGTAATGGCATCGCCCTCAGCGGTCACCGTTTTTTTGGTCTGTTCGGATTCGAGCGTAATCTGCCGGGTCAGCTTACCTTTCTCACTGGCAGACAGACGAATCGCCATCACATTGCCGGGATTGCTGACAAAATACTCTTTGGTATAGGTCACGCCGTCCTGTTTATAGGAAACCGCCGACACCGCATTGCGCAGGTCGAGCGAGCGGGTATAATCCGTATAGGCCGCATCGTCGTCCGGCTTGGGATAGGAAAGCTCGATTTCCGCCAGCTGCGGAGGAGTCGTTCCACCAGCCGTCGATATAATGTCCAGTCGATAATATCGATAGTCGGCTGTCTCTGGCAAAGAAAATTGTTTGGTCTCCCCGCGCCCGGAAAAGAAAACGCCGCTCTGTTCGTCGATCTGTGTATAGTTCCCGCCGTCTGCCGAACCATAAAGCTTCCAGTCCTTCGGGTCGCGATCCGGCACATCATTCGCGGAGGTCATGCTATATCCGTCCGCAGAAAAGGCCCGGCTGTAATCCCATGTCACCGTGACAGGCCAGCTGGGGCCACCCGGAAGACCGGTATTGCCGGCGAACCATTTGGAGCCGGGGTTGCCGTCGAAAAGGCTCTTCGCCCCTTCGCCGCTTCCTGCGCCACCGCTGGTATCCGGTTCCGCCGTGCTGTCCGCATGCGTCACATAGGGTGCCGCCCTCGACGTATCCGTAATATAGAGATTGCCGAACGACTGATAGGAACCGAGGCGGCCCCGATCACCATACAACTCCCTCTCCAGTTCTGCAATCCGATCGGCATAGCTGCCGTAGGAATAGTCAAAGGCCATAATAACACCGTTCTCGTCCCGGTGTGCGGATTTGTTTTCCGTAAAATCGGTTGCCAATTCCTGTAAGATACCCCGCAGCTCATTGAGCGCTTTCTTCGTGCTCTCCGATTCGGTCACCACGCCGTAGTTAAAGTCACCGTCTACAGAACCCGGTCCACCGGACCAGAGAGTATGCTCGTTGAGCAGGATCCGATCGCGCTCTACGCCGCCGAACACCATGGCGCCGAGAAAGCCATTGCCAAGCGGTGTCGCCTCTTCCTCCCAGTTCTCCGCCGGCGCGGTATACCAGGTTTTGAGCGGTGTGGGTTCTGAATCGGTCGCTGCACCGACCGTACCTGTTGCTGTCCCCAACAACAACGTCGCCGAAAGTGCTGCTCCCACAATCTGTTTCAACATAGAGGCCTCCTCCTGTCTTTTGTCAAATACCGCAATATCCGTTTTCTGTAGAGATCAGTCACACTGTCTCTGCCGAAAAATATCTTCAGCAAAAATGCTCCCACGTTTTTAGAGCCCTCTGCAAGGGTAATCCACCTGCGGCCTGAGTGCAGATGAATATCCATCTGCACTCAGGCCGCAAAAATACGTCTTATTTACGAATCCCTGCTTCCCGGCAAGTTACTTCTCTGCCGGGAATCGATCAATCTTTTCAACCGCGTATTGCAGTGCGGGGGAATAGCCCCCGCAGCAAAAACGCTGGCGCGTTTTTGAATCCCCCTACAG
>USLV01000241.1 GCA_900555705.1 uncultured Oscillospiraceae bacterium
GGTCTCGTGGGCTCGGAGATGTGTATAAGAGACAGCATCATAACGGAGCGCCGCCGCGCAGCAGCCCGCAATCGTCAGGCGCAGCAGCACCAGCAGAACTGTCAGCACAGGGAAATCGACAGGGGTCAGCAGACCGGCGGTCAACAGCTCCATACCGCACACTGCCAACGGAATCCATGCCATTCGACGGGTTTGGCAAAGAGTCCCCTTCCTCATCATATAAACAGCCAGTACGGCCATCCCCAAAGCAACGACTATATTCAGCAACATCTGACATTCCTCCTCTGTTCAGGAAACGAGAACACACGTTCCGAACAAACGTTTACAATGCCAGTATACCGCATTTTTTCCAAAAGTCAAGAGGAAAACGAAAATTTGTTCGAGTTTACGAAAGTTTATCGAACGCTGTATCGCAGACCCGAGCTGGCGGTCAGACGGCCATCCTTCGAGATGAACAGCGCTTCAACCCCGTCGAGAGACTCCACCAGCTCCAACCCCTGTTCCTGTCCCAGCACAAAACAGGCGGTGGACAGCGCGTCTCCGGCCGCCGCTTCCGCAGAGATAATGGTAACAGAGGCAAGCTCGTTCTGCACCGGATACCCGGTCGCGGGATCCAGAATATGGTGATAACGGACGCCGTCCAGCTCAAAAAAGCGCTCATAGCTCCCGGAGGTCACCACCGCACAGTCCGCAACCGGAACCACGGCCGCGAGCGCCTGTACATCCGCCGGATCACGGATTCCGACCGTCCAGTCAGCGCCGTCCTTTTGCCCGAGTGCATAGATATTACCGCCGAGATCGATCAACGCGCTGTCCACTCCCGCCGCGCGCAATTCCCCGGCCAGCCGGTCGGCGATATAGCCCTTGGCAATGCCGCCGGGGTCCACCGCCATCTGCGGCGACGCCAGACGGGCGCTGTCATCACTCACCGTCAATCCGACATATCCGACCGACGAAAGCGCCGCGGCCAGTTCTTCATCTGATGGAATCGCTGGATGTTCCGTCGAAAAATGCCAGAGAGAGGACGCCGGCGCAATGGTCATATCGAAGGCTCCGTCGCTCAGCACAGCATAGTCGAGTCCGAGCCGCAGCAGCGCGGCGGTATCCGGCGAAATCGGGACAGGTTCGCCTCCCGCCGCATTGAGACGGCCGATATCACTGTCGGCGATGGTGCGGCTGAACATCCGCTCATACTGGCGGATACGCGCAAAGCAGTCCTCCAGCAGAGCCGCATTTCCGCCATGATACAGGGTGATGGTAATCGCCGTATCCAGTGCAAAACCGCTTTTCGACAACGGCTCCTGCCGCGCACAGCCGGACAGCAGCAGACAAAGAGCCACAAGTAAGGCCGCCATCCGTCTCATCAGCGTCTCTCCTCTCTCCTCGTTTCCCGCCCAGTATAACGATTTTCAACGAGCATGTCAAATGGCACGGCAGACAATGCTGGAAAAAAGAATACAGTTTTGTAACCTTCGTTGAAACACGCTCAGGAATGTGGTATAGTGCAAATACGAAATCGGAGAACAGAAGGGAGGAATACAGGATGAATCGTACACTGTCTAAAGTGCATGACGCACTGCGTCAGCCTTGGATGCTGGCGCTGCTGCTCGCCGCCTGTATTCCCGCTTTCCCGGAATATATGGCGCCGTTTTTTGCGATTGGTTCGCTGACGGCCGCCGGCTATGACGCGCGGCTCCATCGCCGCATGGTCGTGCTGGGACCGATCGGCAAAATGCTTTTACTATATATTGGATATATGTGCTTCGGCATGCTCTATACCCGGACGCCGCTGGAAAGCGCGGGAACCATTTTGATGTGGTGCGCGATGTTTGCAGCCTATCTGTCGCTTTCGACGATTCTCGCCGACCGCAGCCGTCTCGACACGGCATTGACCGTCTTTGCGGCGGTGGCGAGCGGTATCGGTGCCATCGGCTGCCTGCAATATCTATTGTATAAAGCCGGTCTGCCGGTGAGCTTGCAGGTTTGGGAATGGCTCGATCGGGTGGTATACGATATCCTGCCGCTGAATGTCAACATCGCTGTCGAGGGAGTGCGCGTTTCGGCAACCTTCAGCAATCCGAACATTCTCGGGCAGTACATGGTGATGGCAACACCGTTCCTCGCCTATTGCGCCTTTCATGGCGGCACTCGCCGTTTACAGCTGCTTTGCCGGTTCGGCCTGCTCGCCGTGATCGGCTGTGTGGCCTTCTCCTTCTCCCGTGGCGCCTATCTCGCGCTGCTGATGATCGCGCTTGTATTTGCCATTGCCAATATCCGCCGGATTCTCAGTATTGCGCTTTGCGCCGTCTCAGCGCTTGTGCTGGTACCGGACACCGTTCTGGCACGGCTGATCTCGGTTCGCGGACTGGATGCTTCCATTGTTGAGAGGCTGGATGTCTGGGAGATCAGCTTCGGCGTGATCGCGCAAAACCCGCTGTTCGGCACCGGTCCCGGCGTACAGCATCTCTGGGATGTGCTGGTGGCCAATGGCATCAATGCGCCGCACGCCCACAATCTGCTGTTCCAGCTTCTGGTGGAGGGCGGTCTGATCGGCGTCATTCTGATGCTCGTGATCGGCTGGCGGCTTGCCCAGAATACTATTGAGCTGGTGGTGCGGCGGCGCGACAGGGCGATTGGCGTGGTATTCGTTGCCTTTGCGGTTGGATTCTGCACCAATGCACTGGTGGAATATGCCTTCCTGTCACCGAAGCTGATCGGGATGTTCCTGATGGTACTGGCGCTTTCCGACTGTGTCTGTCGACAGCGGCTGGCACATCCCGCCTGCGCGCTGGTGGAAACACTGCCCTTTCGACTGACACGCCGGAAGACGCGTCACGTCGCCTATACCCGCACAAAATAGACTGGATAGACAGCAAAAGGAGAAGCCGCAAGGTTTCTCCTTTTGCTGTGTGAAAGGAGTTTAAATATGCCGTACATGATTCAATCGCTGCCGAAAGAGCAATGGCAGGGTACTATTCTCCCCATCGGCTATACCACAGACGCGTACTA
>USLV01000242.1 GCA_900555705.1 uncultured Oscillospiraceae bacterium
TCGGCAGCGTCAGATGTGTATAAGAGACAGGTCCAGCAGCTCCTCATATTGCTGCGGCATATACGCCGCCCGGATATCCCGGCGGGGCAACAGAGTAGCGGCAATCTGCCGCAGCAGCGTGGATTTGCCGCAGCCGTTCGGGCCGATCACGCAGATGTGCGCCGAACCGGCGAGATATAGCCGCAGATTGCGGGCGAGCGTCCGACCCTCCACCTCTAATTGATCGAGACAAAAATCGAGCACAACCTTGCCGTTCGGAATCGGAGCCATATCGCTGAAACGCAGGAAAATGGCCTCCTCCATCTCCGGCATGGAGGTGAGGCGCTCCCGTTCCCGTTCGAACCGCCGCCCCTGCGACTGTACGGCCTTCATCTTTTTCTTAAGCAGCTGTCCGCCGTGAGGATCGCCTCGCGAGATGTTCCGCTGCTCCCGGTCGACCCGCTCATAAATGGCCCGCCAGCGCGCCTGCTGCCGGTCAAAATTGTCCTGTTCCTTGCGGGAAATCCGTTCCTGACGGGAAAAAGCGTCCGCCCGCCGCGCGATATAGTCGCGATAGGGGAGGCGGGCAATGGTGTGGCGAGCCCGGGTCTTGTCCTCGAGCTGCTCGAGATGCAGCAGCACGTTGGCTGTCCGTTCGATCAGTGTCTCATCGTGTGAGATATACAGCACCGGGCAGGCTGCCTCCCGGATGAAGCGCTCAAGCAGGATAAGCCCTTGTATATCCAGGTCGTTGGACGGCTCGTCGAGCAGCAGTAGCTCCGGCTGCTCCAGCCGGAGCCGGGCAAGCTGCAACCGGATTCGCTCACCACCGGAGAGGCTGCCGAGTGTTTGATCGGTATAGAAAAATCCGGCCGGCAGCGACCATGCTGCCGCCAGCTGTTCCAGCTCCCGTGGCGCGGCGGCCAAAAAGGCGTCGCTGTCGCTGAGCCATTCATAGACTGTGCGCGTCACCGTGTCAGCCGGCAGCTCCTGCGGTAGATAGCCGACCCGGCCGCCCCGCACAATGCGGCCAGTGTGATCGGCATAGGAGCGGACGAGTGATTCGTCGGCCAGCAACCGTAGCAGAGTGGACTTGCCGTTGCCCTCCTCGCCAATGATTGCCAGCCGATCGTCTGCCGTGAGCGTCAGGTTCAGACTGTCGAGCAGAACCCGTCCGTCGCGGTTCAGCGTAAGCGAAAGATTCTGTATTTGCATATGCAGTTCCTCCTATACGAAAAAGTCCGTTTCCGGCCGATTGCCGCCGGAAACGGACGCTGGTTGCCTCACAAAACAGAGCGGCAAACATCGTCTCTGTCCCATGGGACAGAGTGCAAAATGCGCCGCTGTTCGTAGACCACACACAAGCAAATCCATCGTCCGGCAACGAAAATCGACCGTCGGAACTCTTCCGCGGTTTTTCTCCTCTTTTCATTGCGGTCTGTCGGATTTACTTGCGCATACTCCCACCCTTTTCGTATCGGATTTGTTATCAGTATACCCATCTGTCCGGCTTTTGTCAAGCATTGACAAAAGTACCTGTCTGAATTAGAATACAATCATAACCTTTGGGGGAAGGGGCGGTTACCGTGCGACGCTTTTTCGCTTTTCTGCTGACTACTCTGTTAATCGGGCTCTGCGGCTGTCAGACAACGCCTCCGGAGCTGACGCCGGACGGCTCGTCGAAGCCGTCCACTGCATCGAGTGAGGCGATGCTGCCCGGGGATACCCGGGAGACACAGTCCTTGTCCTCCACTGTGCCGTCCGGTACGGAAACGACGACTGCCGATTCGGAAAAACCGGCCGGGCCGCTGGATTGCCCCGAAGGCTTTCGTGCGGTGACGGCCTGGGATACGGATTTCCTCGCGGTCGGGACAGGCGGACGTATGTCGCTGATTGCGCCGGACGGCACACAGCAGGCGATATCCTCCGGAACCGATGCCGCGCTGCATGCCGTCGCGGTGCTGGAAGGCAGGGCCTATGCCGTGGGAGATGCGGGGACGCTGGTTGTCTACGACGGTCGGCAGGCAGCTGTATCGGCGATAGACCCACGTGTCAATCTCTGTGCGGTAGTTGTCTGGAAGGATATGCTCTTTGTGGGCGGCAGTGATGGGGCGCTGTTTCGGCTGGCGCCGGACGGCGAGGCAGTTCGCCTGGATGTCTCAGCTTCCGGGACTGTTACGGGGCTGACCGCCTCCGAGGCGCGGCTGCTGGTTGTGACCGATCGGGGAGAGATTTTGACCAGTGAGAATGGTGCAGACTGGACCTGTCTCCATTACCGTCAGGCCTATCATACAGAGGTTTCCTTTACCGGCGCGCTCTGGACGGACGGCCTGTTTTATGCCTGTGGCCGCCGGACGGATGGGACACCGCTGTTGGTCCAGTCCACGATGGGCGGAGTCTGGGCGGAGCGGACGCTGGATATGCTGAACGGCCAGCCGGCGGATCTGTCGGCACTTGTTTTCGGCGGCATTGCGTGGGATGGCCGCCAGGCCTATGTTGCCTGTAACGACGGCCGACTGCTGACGCTTCCCGACTGCGCCGAATGCAACCAGCTGCAAACGATTGCGGACGCCAATCTGACCGCTGCCGTCTGCCACAGTGGGCGTGTAGCGGTGGTGGGGGAGGGCTTTTGCGCCGTTGTTGTGGATACGGAGGCAGTTCGCCAATATCGGATTTCTCCGGAGACGGCGTATCAAAAGCAGCAGCAGGGCGCGCAGATCATCGATGTACGGGACGCTGCCGAATATGCCGAGCGACATATCCGCGGCAGCATGTCTCTGCCGCTTGGCGAGCTTTCGAATACGCTGCCGGGTCGGCTGTCGGATCGATCGGCCACATTGATTTTTTACTGTACCAAGGGTATGCGCAGCCAGGCGGCCGTGGAGCAGGCGCAGGCGCTCGGCTATACCGATGTCTATAGCCTGGGGGCGATGGACGATTGGCCCTATGCATTTGAAACCGGCAACTGAGTGTTCGGAAAATGACAGGCAAAAAACCGGCAAGCTTTTGCAAAAGCTTGCCGGTTTTGG
>USLV01000243.1 GCA_900555705.1 uncultured Oscillospiraceae bacterium
CTCGAGCGGGGGATCGCCACGCTCGAGAGCCGCGCAGCCTCTCTGCGGGAGCAGGCAGCCGCCGGTGCGGGCGAAATCGACGCCCTGCTCGCGCAGCGAAGCGCGGGCGAGGCGCGCCAGACCGCCATCCGGCAGCAGTCCCGGGAAAAGGCGGAGGAGCGCGAACGCGCGGGACGCGAGGTGGCGCGGCTGGAGGAGAAATGTGCCGCAGCCTCCCGCGAGGCGGACGAGGTGGTCAGTAAGCTATATGAGGAATATGAGCTGACCCGTGCGGAGGCGGAGGCTATCGCGCCGGAGATCGGCGATATCGCGAAGGCGGGCCGCCGTCTCAGCGAGCTCAAAAGCAAGATTCGTGCGCTCGGCAGTGTCAATGTCGATGCGATCGAAGAATATAAAGAGGTCAGCGAGCGCTATGCTTTCCTGTCGGCACAGGTGAAGGACGTCGAGGTTTCGAAGGAGGAGCTGCTGCGCCTGATCGGCGAGCTGACAACACAGATGCGCGAGATTTTCATCGAGCGCTTCCGGCAGATCAACGCACATTTTGGGGATGTATTTACCGAGCTGTTCGGCGGCGGCCGGGCGGAGCTCAGCCTGGCTGATCCGGACGATATCCTGCATTCGGGCATCGACATGTCGGTCCAGCCGCCCGGCAAGAAAATCCTCAATCTGGATTCCCTCTCGGGCGGCGAAAAAGCGCTGGTCGCGATCGCGCTGCTTTTCGCCATCCTGAAGGTGACGCCGTCGCCGTTCTGTGTGTTGGACGAGATTGAGGCGGCGCTCGACGACGTCAATGTCGACCGCTATGCCCAGTATCTCCGCCGCATGTGCGGGGGCACCCAGTTTATCGTTATCACCCACCGCCGTGGAACCATGGAGGAGGCGGATGTGCTCTATGGCGTGACCATGCAGGAGCAGGGGGTCTCCAAGCTGCTGGAGCTGCGGGCGAGCGAGGTCGAGGAGAAGCTGGGGCTGAAATTACAGCAGTCGTGATCTCCGGCGGAGCCGGGAGAAAGGGGTATGGCCAATGGGCTTTTTCAGTAAAATCAGCGCGGGGCTGAAGAAGACGCGCGACTCCCTGATGGGGTCGGTCAATTCGATGCTGCACGCGTTCACGAAAATTGACGAGGAGCTCTTCGAGGAGTTGGAGGAGATTCTGATCATGGCGGATGTCGGCGCCGCCACCTCGGGGCGCATTTGCGAGACGCTCCGCAAAAAGGTCAAGGAGCAGGGCATTACCGATCCGGCGAAGATCCGCGATCTGCTTGCCGAGACGGTGGCGGAGATGTTGGCGGGTGGTCAGGAGATGCAGCTCGGCACCCGGCCGTCGGTTGTCCTCGTGATCGGGGTCAACGGCGTCGGCAAAACCACCACCATCGGCAAAATGGCGGCGCGCTATAAGGCGGAGGGCAAGCGGGTGGTGCTGGTGGATGACTCCATCGTGCGCGGTACCACATCTGCCCGCATCATCAAGCTGCTGCGGGACGCATGTGCCACCGAGGTGCACTTTATGGTGTCGGCACCGCCGTTCAAGTACCCCTGCTACTTCGGCACTGACATCCCGGATCAGAAACTGCTGGTGGCCACCGGACGCACGGTGGACCAGATCAATGAGATCATCGGGGCGGACACGCTGGGCTACCTTTCCACGGAGCATGTGGTCAAGCTGGCTCCCAATGCCCACTGTGGTTTCTGCACGGCCTGCTTCACGGGTGAATACGCCGTCAAGCCGAAGGAAGTGCTTTCGACCGATATTCACGAGCGTCATCTCAACGACCGTCCCAAGGACGAGAAAAAGTTAGGAGAGTAACAATGGAAAAGAGCTATTCGGAAAGCTATGCAGCCGCAGGTGTGGACATCACCGCCGGCTATCGTTCGGTCGAACTCATGAAGCAGTATGTGGCCCGCACCATGAACGAGCACTGCATCGGTGGTCTGGGCGGCTTCGGTGGCCTGTTTGAGCTGGACTGCACCGGCTACAAGCACCCCGTCCTCATCTCCGGCACCGACGGCGTCGGCACCAAGCTGAAGATCGCCATGATCATGGACAAGCACGACACCATCGGCATCGACTGCGTGGCTATGTGCGTCAACGACGTCATCTGCGCCGGTGCAAAACCGCTGGTCTTCCTCGACTACATCGCCTGCGGCCGCAACATCCCCGAGAAGATCGCCGAGATCGTCAAGGGCGTGGCCGAGGGCTGCGTCCAGGCGGGCTGCTCCCTCGTGGGCGGCGAGACCGCCGAGCACCCCGGCATGATGCCCGAGGATGAGTACGACCTGGCCGGCTTCACCGTCGGCGTCGTGGACAAGGCAAAGATTTTGGACAACTCCACGATGCAGCCGGGTGATGTCATCATCGCACTGCCCTCCACGGGCGTACACTCCAACGGTTTCTCGCTGGTGCGCAAAATTTTTGACATCGACAACAACCCCGATGTGCTGAAAAAGACATTCGACGGCATGGACAAGCCCCTGGGCGAGGCCCTGCTGGCCCCCACGAAGATCTACGTCAAGCCCGTGCTGGCGCTGCTGAAGGAAATCCAGCCCAAGGCAATCAGCCACATCACCGGCGGCGGCTTCTATGAGAACATTCCGCGCTCCCTGCCCGAAGGCTGCTGCGCGAAAATCAAGAAGAGCGACGTGCGCGTGCTGCCGATTTTCGACCTCATTGCCCGCGAAGGCAGCGTCCCGGAGCGCGACATGTTCAACACCTTCAACATGGGCGTGGGCATGACGATTACCGTCGCCCGCGAGGATGCCGACAAGGCGCTTGACATCCTGCACCAGAACGGCGAACCCGGCGCGTATGTGCTGGGCGAAATCGTGGCGGGGGAAAAGGGCGTGGAACTGTGGTAAGAGCAGCTGTCCTCGTTTCTGGCGGCGGCACGAACCTGCAAGCCATCATCGACGCGAAACGGGTGGGCAAAATCCCGTCCGCGGAACTGGCGCTCGTCGGGGCGTGAAACGCATCCGCCTATGGGCTGACTCGCGCGGGAAA
>USLV01000244.1 GCA_900555705.1 uncultured Oscillospiraceae bacterium
GTACCACCACGCCGCAGTTTTACGCCTTCGGCCACGCCCACATCGATGTGGCCTGGCTCTGGCCGCTCGCCGAGACCGAGCGGAAGGTGCACCGCACCTTCGCGGCGCAGGTGCAGCACATGGACAACTATCCGGAATACAAGTTCCTGCAAAGCCAGCCGCATCTCTACCGTATGGTAAAGGAGCTCTATCCGCAGCTCTATGCGCGGATCAGGGAGAAGGTCGCGGCGGGGCAGTGGATTCCCGAGGGCGGCATGTGGGTCGAGGCGGACACCAACGTCTCGTCCGGTGAGGCGCTGATCCGGCAGTTCGTCCACGGCAAGCGCTTCTTCATGGAGGAGTTTGGCGTGGACAGCAAGATGCTGTGGCTGCCGGATGTGTTTGGTTATAACGCGGCGCTGCCGCAGATCATGAAAGGCTGCGGCGTCGACTATTTCTCGACCCAGAAAATCTGGTGGGCCTATAACGGCGGCGATCAGTTCCCCTATCATTATTTCAACTGGGTCGGCCTCGACGGCACCGCGATTCCCTCCTTCATGCATCTCGACTACAACTCGGACACCAATGCCGGTGTCATGATCAACCGCTGGACCAAACGGCGGCAGCGACAGGGTGTCCGCGGGTTCCTCGTGCCCTACGGCTATGGAGACGGAGGAGGCGGCCCCTCCCGTGATTTTATCGAATATATCCGCCGCGAAAACGATCTCGAGGGCTGCCCGAAGGTCAAAAACGCCCACCCGCTCGAGTTTTTCGAGGAGCACCCGCTCCCCGAAGACGACTATGTCGGCGAGCTGTATCTTCAGGTACACCGCGGTGTTCAGACCTCCCAGGCCAAGACCAAGAAGGGCAACCGCAAATCCGAGCTGGCGCTGCGTGAAACGGAATTCTGGGGCACTGTCGCGAAATTCGGCGGCTATGACTACCCGCTCGCACAGATTGACGAGGACTGGAAGCAGGTGCTGCTCTGTCAGTTCCACGACATCCTGCCCGGCTCCTCCATCGCCCGCGTCTACCGCGAGGCGGAGGCCACCTATGCCCGTGTGCTGTCTGAGCTGGACGGCTTCCGCGCCGACATCGCGCAGTCTCTGACGGAGGCAGGCGAGGGCGTCACGGCCTTCAACTCGCTCTCCTTCGATCGTCGGGTGCTCGTCCCGCTGCCCGCGGGCTTTGACGGCGCCGCAGCCGGCGGCGAAACGCTGCCGGTGCAGGAGCTGGACGGACAGCTGGTCGCAGAGGCGACCGTGCCCGCCTGCGGCACGCTGACGCTGACCCCCGCCCCGGCCGGGGCCACCCCCTGTGGTGCTTCGGCGGTGCTGGCGGACGGCGGCGCGGTGCTGGAAAACGACTGTATCCGGGCGGTGTTCAACGCGCGCGGCGAGCTGAGCTCGGTGCGGAACAAGGCGGACGGCCGCGAGATTCTGAACGGTCTCGGCAACGAGATGAAGCTGTTCAAGGACATCCCGATCAACTATGAGGCGTGGGATGTCGACACCTCCTATGAGTTCTGCCCGGTCGAGCTGCCGGAGAACGCCGCCTTCGAGCTGGTCTCGGCCGGTCCGCTGAAGGCCGTGGTCCGGATCACCCGTACCATCAGCGAATCGACGCTGACACAGACTGTCAGCCTCTGCCGCGACAGCGCCCGCATCGACTTCGACACCACCGTACAGTGGCAGGAGCTGCACCGCATGCTCAAGGTCGGCTTCGACGTCAATATCCATGCCGAGGAGGCGGTGCATGAAATCCAGTTCGGCCACGTCAAGCGCCCGAACCACCGCTCGCGTCCCTTTGATTTCGACCGGTTTGAGGTGCCGAATTACCGTTGGACCGCCCTTTGCGAGGAAGGGCGCGGCTGTGCGGTGCTCAACGACTGCAAATACGGCGTCAACGTGCTGGGCAGCAGCATCAACCTCACGTTGTTGCGCTCCCCGTTCAGCCCGGATCCCGACTGTGACCGCGGCGAGCAGCAGTTTGTCTACAGCTTCTATCCCTTTGACGGCAGCTTGCGGGACAGCGGCCTTGTGCGCGAGGCCTATGATCTTAACTGCCCGGCCGAGGTGCGGAACGGCCTGCGTGCGGACGGCTCGCTGCTGACCGTCGAGGCGGACAACATTTTCCTCGAGGCGCTCAAGCCCGCTGAGGACGGCTCCGGCGACTATGTCCTCCGGCTCTATGAGGCGATGCGCACCGGCACCGACACGGCGCTGACCCTGAAGCTGCCCTGCGCTTCGGTCGCCCTCTGCAACATGCTCGAGCAGGAGGAGCAGCCGCTTGCCGTCGAAAAGACGGCCGACGGTGTGCGCGTGCCGCTCTCCTTCCGCCCCTTTGAGATCAAAACCCTGCGCGTCCGGACATAACACACAGCAGAAAAGCAGCGTCTTTTGTGGTCGATGGGACCTCGAAAGGCGCTGCTCCCTTTTTCTCCGCGTCATTCCGCCAAATTCGATTGCACTGTCCGCCAAAATGGGGTATACTGAAAGGATACCAGGGAGAGGGAGGATCCGGATTGGCTGTTTTCACACTCAAAAAAATCGCCCAGCTCGCCGCCAACCATCAGACCTATCTGCGGGGGGTGTCCTGCTATAACGCCGGGCGTGTCCAGCAGGTCACCCATCCGACGGACAGCCGCTATGCCGAATGCCTCGAAGCGGAGGTGCTGAGCAGCGGGTGGGACGTCCTTCACCACGTCTCCGTCGGCTTCGACCAGACCGGTGCAGCTGCTCACTACAGCTGTTCCTGTCAGGCCTTTGCGCGATACGACGGCGCCTGTAAACACATCGTAGCCGCGCTGGTTCACAAATATTACAGCGATATGGTGAGCGGCATGACAACGGCAGGGGCGCTGCTGCGGCAGGGCGGAAGCGATAAAACCGACGAAGCGGCCAGAGACCTGATCCAGCGCTATCTGGACGGGGAAGAAAACCGGCTCCGCGCCGATGCAACCGGTCGCCGGGAGCCGGTTTCGCTGCTGCCGACACTGCATCTGCACACCGATGGCC
>USLV01000245.1 GCA_900555705.1 uncultured Oscillospiraceae bacterium
GATGTGTATAAGAGACAGATCCGGGAGGATGATCTCGACACCGCCCGCGATATCCTCGCCTATTGCTCCGAGCACTATACCGGGGATCTGCGGCTCGATGACCTCGCCCGCGACCTCCACGTCAGCAAGTTCCACATCTCGCATCTCTTCAGCGAAAAGCTGCACATCCATTTCTGTGATTACATCAACACCCTGCGGATCGAGGACGCCTGCTCCCGACTGCGGGACAGCGCGGGAAGCGTCACCGACATCGCCTTTGCCGTCGGCTTCAACTCGCTGCGCTCCTTTAACCGCGTCTTTCTCCGCCAGAAGGGAATGACGCCGCGCCAGTATCAGAAAGCCGCCGCCGACTGACGGCAGGCACAGTCAGCTCCGTATGCGCCGGAGATAGGCGTCCGCCTCCTCCCGGCTCCGGAAGATAATGATCTCCCGATCCGCATATCGATTCAGCAGCTCCAGCACAGCTGGGCGGCTGACGGTAGCATAGTCTGTAATAAAACGCAAAAACGCCGCGTCCTCCTCGCCCGGCATCTCGATCCAGGGCATGTCCGGACGCGGCTTTCCCCGTCGCTCCGCGACACCCCGCAGGCAGATCGCCGCCGGATAGTCCAGAAAAAACGCCGTGTCGCACACCCGCAGCCGCTGTTCCATGGTCGCGGCATAGTTGCCGTCGAGGATGAAGGCGCGCTGCGCCAGCACCACTTGCAGCCGCTCCAGAAACAGCTCCCGCGAGACAGCCGTCCGGTCGGCATTCCAGTACAGCCGGTCCAGATAGACGAGCGGGAGACCGGTTGCCTCATGCAGCGCGCGGGAAAAGGTGCTTTTTCCACTCCCCGGGCAACCGATGACCATCACTCTCTGCATAGCCACTCCCCCTTTGCCCCATCATAGCACACCCTTTTCAAAAAAACAAACGGCCGGGCACCCCCGCCTTCCCGCAGGGACGCCCGGCCGTTTTACCGCTTACCGCTCAGGATTTGTCGCCGGATTTCGCGACCAGCGCGCAGAGATAGCCGAAGAAGATCGCGGCGCCGATGCCGCCCGCCGCACCGGTGATACCACCGGTCAGCGCGCCAATCAGCCCTTTCTCCCGGACAGCCTCTTCCACACCCTTGGCGAGCGTATAGCCGAAGCCGGTCAGCGGGACGGTGCCGCCCGCGCCTGCGAAGTCTATCACCGGCTCATACAGCCCGACCGCCGTCAGCACCACTCCCGCCGTCACGAACAGCACCAGAATCCGTGCCGGGGTCATCGCGGTCAGATCGATCAGCAGCTGTCCCACGACGCAGATCGCGCCGCCCACCACAAACGCTTTGACAAGCATCAACCAGTCCATTGTCAGCCCTCTTTCTCGCAGTTTGTGGCTAGCATGCACAGCGACAGGCGGTTTTATACAATTTTCTTTCCAAAAACGCCAAAAGCCTTCCATCCGATCAGGATGAAAGGCTTTTCAATCGCACAAAACGGCCTTACGCATTGGCCTTCTTCGCGAGAGCAGACTTTTTCCGGGCAGCGGTGTTCTTATGAAGCAGACCCTTGGCAACAGCCTGGTCAATCTTCTTGATCGCGGCGCGGATGGACTCGTTCTTGTCCGCGGCGCCGTTCTCCACAGCCAGATTCGCCTTCTTGATCGCGGTCCGGAGAGCCGAACGCTGCGCCTTGTTGCGGGCGGTCTTGACGGCAATCACTTTGACGCGCTTCTTGGCGGATTTGATGTTGGGCATGGTTCCACCTCCTCATACATGGAGTGATTTGCTGGCGGCCTCCTTGCGCAGAGGCACACTTCCAGTCACGCACAAGTTATCATACCACTCCTTCCCCAAAAAAGCAACTGTTTTTTTGGGGAATAGCGCAAATTTTTTCGATTATACTAATTCCATTCCCGACACCCCGTATTTTTTTCGACAGGAAAGGTGGAACCGGCTATGGAATATCGTACCGATCTGGCGTTGGAGGCTGTCGCGGACAGCACCACCTCCTCCGGCATCACACAGGAGGTCTCCCGACAGGGCGACGCGACGGTTACCCGCATCACCGTCGGCAGCGAAGCCGCCGCCCGGGAGATCGGCAAGCCGCCCGGCGCCTATATCACCGTCGAGGTGCCACCGCTCTCGGACAACGAGGAACAGCTCGAGCAGCACGCGCAGACGGTCGCGGCCGAGCTCCGACGGCTGCTTCCCGAGAGCGGTACCGTGCTGGTCATCGGGCTCGGCAACGCCTCCATCACCCCCGACGCACTCGGGCCGCAGGCGGCGGATATGGTGCTCGCGACACGGCACATCCGCGGGGAATACGCCCGCAGCATGGGGCTCGACGATCTCCGCCCGACCGCCGTCCTGACGCCGGGTGTGCTCGGGCAGACGGGGGTGGAGAGCGGCGAGATGGCAGCAGGGCTCTGCGCCTCGGTTCGTCCGGTCGCCGTCATTGCGGTGGACGCGCTCGCGGCGCGTAGTCTCTCGCGCCTCGGCTGCACTGTCCAGCTCTGCGACACCGGCATCTCCCCCGGCTCCGGCATCGGTAACAATCGCCGGGCGCTGAGCGAGGAGCTGCTCGGTGTCCCGGTCATCGGCATGGGGGTGCCAACCGTCGTCGACGCGGCGACCATCGCCCGGGAGCTGACCGGCGGCGATGCCGGCGAGATCGTCAACCCGCGCGGCGCCTCCATGATCGTCACTCCCCGTGAGGTGGATCTCGTCGTCCGCCGGGCGGCGCGCCTGGTCGCGATGGCGATCAACGCCGCCCTCCAGCCGGACTATTCCCCGCTCGAGCTGATCGCGGCCGCGGTCTGATTCCGGCATACCCGTCCACTCCCGCGCATATACATCTGCGTAAGACGCCATCAAACGGATGAGAAACGGGAAGAGGGACGGCATGAATCGGAAACGCATTGTCTGGAAACGGCTGTTTACAGCCGCCGCGGTCACCGCCTGTCTGGGGCTCGTGCTGAACGCGCTGCCGGCGGACGGGCTGCTGGCATTCGGACGGAAAA
>USLV01000246.1 GCA_900555705.1 uncultured Oscillospiraceae bacterium
GCCGAGGCAGTCGAGATCCGAGAACCGATGGCCCATCACGAGGACGCTGTCGCTGCCCTCGATCAGCTCACGCAGCGCGGAGGCCACAACGCGCGTCCGCACCTTTGTCCGCTTCTCGACCCCTTTCGAGACGCCGCCATAGAAATCGAAGCCGTTTTTGGTCTTGACGGCGGCCTGGTCGCCGCCGCGGCCGAGTGCCATATCGATCGCCTGCCGGGCGAGCTGCTCGCTCTCCCGCAGCGTCTCCCCCTCGCCGACGCCGATCGACAGCGTGATGCCGCCGGGGGCGTCGCCGATCCGCAGCGCGCGGACACGGTCGAGGATGTCGAATTTGCCGTCGATGATGGACTGGAGCTGCCGGTGCTCGAGCACAACCTGGAACCAGTCGTTGTTGTATTTCCGCAGGATACCGCTGCCGGAGGACACCCAGTCCTCAAGCAGTGTCTCCACCCGGCCGATCACCTGGGCCCGTTCGCTGTCGCGGACGTTCTGCATCAGCTCTTCGACGTTGTCTATGTAGATCAAAACCACCGCCGGACGGCTCGCCGCATACTCGGTCTCGATCTGCTTATAATGGGTTACATCCACATAATAAAGGACATAAAGCCCGGCGTCCCGCATCTCAATCTCGCTCACATAGACCATATAGCGACGGCCGCCGAGGGCGACGTCCAGCGTCCGTTTTTTCTGGAGCTCCCGCATCTGGCAGCCGTTTGTCACCACGCCGACCGGGGCGCCGAAGCTCTCCTCGCCGTCCATCACCTGATGACGAAAGGAATCGTTATACCAGACGACCGTGCCCTCTGCCGAGCAGACAACTGCGGGCAGCGGGAACTGGGAGAGGGCGTTCTGCTCCGCATGGTTGAGATGCCCGGCAACCCGCTCGATATAGCGCATCATGTCCTTCTTCATGCGATGGAGCCGCACCAGTACAAAGCCGAGCACCAGCACGAGCACCGCCAGCTCGATATAGAACACGGTGCGGTTCAGGAAAAAGGAGGCCGCCACAGCAGCCGCCAGCACCGCTGTCAGCAGGATCAGCGACGGCGTGATGCTCAAAACCGAATGCTTTTTCAAGACGCGCCCTCCTTTTTCTCGAAGCGTTCTCAGACATCCATGATGATCGGCAGGATCATCGGGCTGCGTTTGGTCTTATGGAACAGCATCCGGGACAGCTCGTCGCGGACGCGGGCCTTCATAGTCGCCCAGTCGCAGGAATGGCGGCCGCAGCACTCCTCGAGCACGTTCTTCGCGATCTCGCGGGCATCCTCGATCAGCTTCTCCGATTCCCGCACATAGACAAAGCCGCGCGAAACGATATCGGGGCCGGAGACAACCTGTCCCTGGACCGGATCAATGGCCGCAACGACGACAATCAGGCCGTCCTCGGCAAGATGCTTGCGATCGCGAAGCACGATACTGCCGACGTCGCCGACGCCAAGGCCGTCCACAAAGACGCGGCCTGCCGGCACACTGCCGGTCACCTCCATTTTGTCGGCGGTGATCTCGATCACCTTGCCGATCTCGGTGATCAGCACGTTCTGCGGGCTCATCCCCATCGAGATCGCAAGATCGGCATGCTTGTGCAGGTGCTTCTGCTCGCCGTGGACGGGAATGAAGAATTTCGGCCGGGTCAGGCCGTGGATGATCTTGAGCTCCTCGCGGCAGGCGTGGCCGGAGACATGGACGTCGTACATCTTCTCATAGACAACGTCGCAGCCGCGCTTCATCAGCTCGTTGATGACCTTGCCGACTGCCTTTTCGTTGCCCGGGATCGGGGTCGCGGAGATGATGATATAGTCGTCCGGCCCGACCTCGACCTTCCGGTGGTCGGAGAACGCCATCCGCGTCAGCGCCGACATCGGCTCGCCCTGGCTGCCGGTTGTGATCAGGATGACCTTGTCCTTCGGATAGCGGTTGATGACATCGATGTCGATCATGATGCCGTCCGGGATATGGAGATAGCCGAGCTCGGTCGCGATGCTGACGAAGTTCAGCATGCTCCGGCCGGAGACCGCGACCTTGCGGTCGTCGTTGACCGCCGCATCGATGATCTGCTGGATGCGGTGCAGGTTCGAGGAGAAGGTCGCGATGATGATCCGCTTGTTCTCCCCCTTCTTGAAGAGGTTGGCAAAGCTCTCGCCGACCACCCGCTCACTCGGGGTATAGCCCGGGCGCTCGGCGTTGGTCGAATCCGCCATCAGCGCGAGGACACCCTGGTTGCCGAGCTCGCCGAAGCGGGCGAGATCGATCATCTTGCCGGAGATCGGCGTGCAGTCGATTTTGAAGTCTCCGGTGTGGACGACATAGCCGAGCGGGGTTTTGATCCCAAGCGCCATGGCGTCCGGAATGGAATGGTTCACCGGGATGAACTCCACCGAGACGTTGCCGAAGTCGATGACCGTCCCGGCCTCGACGACGTTGAGCTGCACCTTACCGGCGAGGCCATGCTCCTTCAGCTTGGACTCGACCAGCGCCAGCGTCAGCCGCGCGCCGTAGATCGGGAATTTCATCTGCTTGAGCAGATAGGGCAGCGCACCGATATGATCCTCGTGGGCATGGGTCAGCACGATGCCGCGGATACGGTCCTTGTTTTTCTCAATATGGGAAAAATCCGGGAGCACGATATCGACGCCGAGCATATCGTCGTCCGGGAACGCCATGCCGCAGTCGACCACGATGATCTCGCCGCCGTATTCGTAAACGGTCATATTCTTGCCGATCTCATTGAGACCGCCGAGGGGGATGATTTTTAACTGTTCAGCCAATGCTGGATCAACTCCTTTTGATTCGTTTCACAATAGAATAACGATAGATTTGTTTTGATTTTGTCATGTGCGTCCGGGCCAAAAAGCGCAAAGCATTGGAGACGTCCGTACTCTCACTTCGCCCTGCTTCACGAAGCGATCGCACCTGCGGCGCCTTTTGGTTCCCTATGGACTTTCTATGAGAACCGCGAAAATGCGGTCAAAACCCGT
>USLV01000247.1 GCA_900555705.1 uncultured Oscillospiraceae bacterium
ACGAGATGTAGAGAGGTCTCGTGGGCTCGGAGATGTGTATAAGAGACAGTGTCTATTCCCTGTGCGGTGGCGAGCGAGGCAGCCCGGAGTTTGGTTTTCATGCCGCCTGTTCCACGACTTGAGCCTGCACCGCCTGCAAGGGCATATACGCTTTCGTCAATTTTCTCTATCCGGCTTATCAGATTTGCATTTGGATACAGCCGTGGGTCTGCGTCATACAGACCGTTTATATCCGACAAAATGATGAGCCGTTTTGCTCTGCACAGAACCGCAACAACAGCCGAAAGCATATCGTTATCTCCAAACAGTCTGTCCTCCGACTCTATCTCTGTATAGCTTACGGAGTCATTTTCATTGACTATGGGTATAATGCCCATTTCCAACAGGGCATTAAATGTATTTATCAGGTTTTCTTTCTTTTCTTCCTGCTCTATATCCGCTGCATTTAGCAGGATCTGGGCGATTGTCTTATCATAATCATTGAAAAATTTATCATATAGAAACATAATACGGCATTGCCCTACGGCAGCCGCTGCCTGTTTCATTCGCATGCTGGAAGGACGTTCTTTCATATGCAGCTTATTGGTTCCAACGGCAATCGCGCCGGAGGATACCAGAATCACTTCATATCCCATATTTTGAATGTCAGACAGGACGCACGCAAGGCGGTCAAAAGAACGCAGGTCACTTTTTCCCATTTCATTTGTGAGAGTGGAAGTCCCCACTTTTACAACAACTCTGTTTTGATACAATTCCATATCACACCTCGATGACAAACAACTCATGATTGGTAAATGGCAGGAATTTCCGGCAAATATCCTCTGTGCGCACTTTCATATATCCTGTGGTTGTGCCATCGCTGCAACTATACCATTCTTCTGCAAGCACTTCTTTATCAAAAACAATTTTCACCCTGTTTTCGGTGTCTAAAAGGCTACTGAAAATGGTTACCGCACCGATTCTTGTGCCGAGCATGCTCTCCATTTGTTCCGCCGGCGCGAAGGAAACACGAGAAACGCCTAACGCATGACTAAAATCCTTAGAGCAGAATGGCTTACAGCCGACAGTGATAAACAAATAAAATTCTGTCTGCTGCCGATTGCAGAGGAACAGAGTTTTAACCATCTTCATATCCAGCTTTTCATCAATAGCAACACAATCCTTCATCGTAACAGCTTCATCGGTATCGACACGCCTAAAAGGAATTTGCAGTTTTTTGAATGCCTCATAAACTTTTTCCTGAAGCGGAGTCTGAAAATGATAGGGGGCTTCGGTTTGAATCTCACTTACATAAAACATTTGTGGCTACACTCCGGCTTGAATTTTTGCATTTTCAGTTTACCACACTTCTTTTGATTGCAAAAGCGAATGTTTGTCATAGAATACATGATAAAATATCATCAAAGATCTCCGAAAAAGAACATATCCAAAGATTGATTATGACTTGTTGCTCGGCAATTATATGAAAATGAAAGGAACGGATTTCAGCAGAAGGGGCAGTTTGTGATTTCTTACGGTTGCCGACCGGCTACGACTTTAAAACTATTTTCTGGAGCGACAGGCCGCTTGCCGTTTTATTCAGAACGGATGTTGGAGAAACCAGACGGTATAGCAAAGAGAAAGGCAGGACAGCATAGTCAAACGATATGCCGTCCTGCCAAAAATGAAGGAACTTCCTTATAAGGGGTTCTTCAGACGAACCCGCTTTTTACTCTGGAAACGCGTAAATCTCACTCTTCCTTTTCAGACACCGTCGGCTCGACCGGCGGCGTTACTTCAATACGCACCGTGTCGATGCGGCGATCCTCCATTTGGAGGACCGTCATTGTGAGATTTTCAAAGAGGATAACCGGGTTCTCGTTTTCTCCCGGGATCCGGCCGAGCTGCTCCATGATGAAGCCGGCAAGCGTATCGTAGTCACCATCCGGGAACCGAACACCGAGTTCATCGCCGAGTTCTTCGATATCAATGGAGCCGTCCACCTCGAAGCAGTTTTCACCGGTCTGGGTGACTTCCTCCTCCTCGTGATCAAACTCATCCTGGATATTGCCGACGATGGATTCCAGCAGATCCTCCATCGAGACAATACCGGCGACACCACCGTATTCGTCCACGACAATCGACATCTGGATATGCTTCTCGGTCATCTCCGAAAACAGCTCGCCGCAGCGTTTGGTGCCCGGCACAAAATAGGCGGGCCGCACAAAATCGCGGAGCGACAGCTTTTCCGGAAGCAGCCGCCCGACATAGGGCAGCAAATCCTTAATATAGAGCACGCCGATGGTATGGTCGATATCCTCTTCATAGACCGGCAGACGGGAATAGCCCTCGTCGACGCCGATGCGGAGCGCCTCCTCGATTGAGTCGGCCACATCGAGTGCCGAGACGTCGGTGCGGGGCGTCATGATATCCTCAGCGGTGATATCGTCGAATTCGAAGATATTGTCGATCATTTCCTTCTGGGCACCTTCGATCACGCCCTTCTCCTCGCCGACATCCACCATCATACGGATTTCCTCCTCCGTGACCTGCTCCTCGTCGGCGTGGGGATCCATGCCGAACAGGCGCACAATCAGGTTGGTGGAGGCGGAGAGCAACCAGACGAGCGGGCGGGTCACGACCGCGACGGCGCGCAGAATACCGATGACGGCGAAAGACAGCGGTTCTGCCTTCTGCATGGCGATGCGTTTTGGCACCAGCTCGCCGAGCACAAGAGAGAAGAAGGAGACAATCAGTGTCACAAGCACAAGGCTCACCGTCTCCACCGCACCGTAATAGGGCTGCAACGCGGGCAGAGATTCGGTAAACCAGCGAGCAAGCGGCTCAGACAGCGAACTCGCCGCAGCGGCCGATGTCAAAAAGCCGGCCAGTGTGACACCGATCTGGATTGTCGCCAGAAAGTTCGAGGAATTCTCGGTCTGTCTCTTATACACATCTGACGCTGCCGACGAAGCTAGAA
>USLV01000248.1 GCA_900555705.1 uncultured Oscillospiraceae bacterium
GGAGATGTGTATAAGAGACAGCTCCGGGTGTAGTATCTTGTCAAAGGCCGAGGTCGCGAGCTCAAAGCCCGCGACCATAATCAGCGCGGCCACCCCAAGCGCTGAGAGATATTCCATGCGGCCATGGCCGAAAGGATGCTCCTCGTCCGGTGGCGCAGCGGAGAGCCGGAAGCCAACCAGCGTCACAATCGAGGAGCCCGCATCGGACAGGTTGTTGAAAGCGTCCGCCACCATCGCGACACTGGACGCCAGCACACCGGCCAACAGTTTCGCGGCGAACAGCAGCAAATTGGCGCCGAGGCCCGTCAGTCCGGCGGTTTTGCCAAAATAATAGCGTTTTCGGCTGTCATCCAGGTGTGCTGTTTTTCTCTCCGTCCGACGGATCAACAGGTTGCTCAGCATAAGGAGACTCCTTCGTTAATTGATCGATGTGGGTCATCACCCAGTCGAAATAGGGGCGGCCGTAATTATGGAAAGTGCGCTGGCGCACCATATTCATCAGCTGCCGGCGGCTCACCCACGCGACTGAGGCAACCTCCTCCTTTTGCAGTCGCAGCTTTCCGAGAGAGAGATCGCGCTGCAAAAGCCAGAGATCACAGTGGGAGTTGCGGCGACGGAGCCGCCCCATGAATTGCAGTTCCTTCGGGGCCGTCTGCACACCAAGCTCCTCCAGCAGCTCCCGACGGGCGGCGGACAGACTGTCCTCACCCGCAACAGCGGAACCGCCGGTAATCGCCCAGGTATCCGGCATCAGGCGCAGATGCGGCGCCCGCTTCTGAATCAGCAGACGGCCCTTTGAGCTGACGATCCAGATATGCACCACAAGATGGTACTGCCCGGAGGTCAACCGCTCCCCCCGGGTCATGGTTCGCCCGGTACGTTCGCCGTTCGCATCCAGGATATCCCAGCGCTCCATTGTTCTCTCCCCTTTCCGATCATTTTCTTTCTATTTTACGCCAACGGCGGAGGTTTGTCCATCTATTCTTTTTCCAGCGCCAGCTGCGCTTCTTCCCATTCCGTCATCTTCTGTTCCAGCAACCGGTTGTTTTCCTCAAGCAGACTGGTCAGTTCGAGCACCTGTGCATAGTCGGCGGAGACATCCCCGTCTGCAAGCTGCCCGTGAATCTCCTCAATGGCCGCCTCTGTCCCGGCGATTTCCTCCTCAAGACGGCGGACACGGGTGGCGAGACGACGTTTCGCCGCCTCCTGCTCCTTGCGCTGTTTATAGGTATTTTCCCGCACCGGCGCGGACGTCATTACAGGTGCAGACACCTCCTGATACTTCTCCTGATAATCATCATAATTTCCCGGGAAAGAACGACACCCCTCTCCTGTCAGCCGCAGAATGCGGGTCGCCATCCGGTTGATAAAATACCGGTCGTGGGAGACAATGAAAATGGTACCGTCGTAGCCGGACAATGCTTCCTCAAGCGCCTCCCGCGAGGTGATGTCGAGATGGTTGGTCGGCTCGTCGAGCAGCAACAGATTATCCCGGGCGAGCATCAGCTTGAGCAACAGTACCCTTGCCCGCTCGCCGCCGCTCAGTTCCCGCACCGACTGAAAAACCGCCTCACCGCGGAAAAGAAAAGCCGCCAGCGCGTTGCGAATCTCGGTCTGAGTAAGCGACGGATAGGCATCCCAGACCTCTTCGATCACGGTCTTTCGCTCATCAAGTCCCGACTGCGTCTGGTCGTAATAGCCGATCCGCACCTTGGAGCCCAGCCGCACACTGCCGGTGAGCGGTTGCAGCATGCCGTTGAGGATTTTCAGCAGCGTCGTCTTGCCGCAGCCGTTCGGCCCGAGCAGGAACACCCGCTCTCCGCGCCGAATCTGGAACTCGGTATCCCGGAACAACAGCCGTCCGCCGAAGCCCATCGACAGCGCCTCGGCATTCAGCACCTCGGTTCCGCTGACAGTATCGGCGGTAAAATCGAAGCGGATGCTGTCCTGCTCTGCCTCCGGCACCTCCACCGCCGCCTTCATCCGCTCGAGCTGCTTTTCCTTGCTCTCCGCTGCGCGGATACTCTTTTCACGGTTGAACTGCCGGAAACGCTCGATGCTCTCCTCAACCCGGCGGATCTCCCGCATGGCGGTCTTATAATGCTTTTCCGCGACCTCGCGGTCCTTTTTGCGAGCTGCATAATGCGCGGTATAGCTGCCGTTGGTCGCATACAGCCGACCACCGCAGAGCTCCAGTGTACGGTTGGTGACCCGATCGAGGAAATAGCGGTCATGGGAGATCACCACCACCGCGCCGTTATAACCGCGCAAAAATTCCTCCAGCCATTCGACCGAGGGGATGTCAAGATGGTTGGTCGGCTCGTCGAGCAGCAGCAAGTTGCTTTCCGAGAGCAGCAGCCGTCCCATCGCCGCCTTGGAGCGCTGGCCGCCGCTCAGAGAGGAGACAGTCTGGGAAAACGCGGATTCTTCGAAACCAAGGCCGAACAGCGTTGCGCGGACACGGCTTTTATAGTAGAGCCCGCCCATTCGCTCAAACTGCTCCTGCAGGAGCTGCTGCCGCTCGATCAGGGAACCGTCGCCTTGTCGCTCGCCGGAGAGCAGCGTCGTTGCCTCCAAAAGCGCCCGTTCCACCGCCATCACCGGTTCAAAAATGCTCTCAACCTCTTCCCAGAGCGTCCGTTCCACCCGCGTGCAGGCATGCTGCTCCATATAGCCGAGCCGGGTGCCCTTCCCGCGCACCACCTCGCCGATATCGATGGCGGACTCGCCGGTCAGCATGCGGAACAGCGTTGTTTTTCCGCAGCCATTGTCCCCAACCAGCCCGATTTTATCCCGTTCATTCACATCAAAGGTCAGCCCCTCGAAAAGCGTCCGCTCGCCGAACTGCTTGCCGAGATTGTGTACCGATAAGAGCGCCATGTCCTCTGTCAAACCCCTTTGCGGATGTCTGCCTGTCTCTTATACACATCTCCGAGCCCACGAGACCTCTCTACATC
>USLV01000249.1 GCA_900555705.1 uncultured Oscillospiraceae bacterium
AGATGTGTATAAGAGACAGCTCCGGGACAGATCAGCGAGCGAAAAACCAGGTCGATTCCCTCGCTGCCGCCGACCGTCACCAGCACCTCGCTGCGGCTGTCATATTCGAGGCCGCTGTGGCGCTTAACATAGCGGGCGATCGCCGCCCGCAGCTCGGCCAGTCCCGCGTTCGGCGTATACCAGGTCTTGCCCTTTTCCAGCGACCGGATCCCGACCTCCCGGATATGATAGGGCGTCGCGAAATCCGGCTCGCCGATGGTCAGCGAAATAACGTCCTGCATCTCCGCTGCAATATCGAAAAACTTCCGGATACCGGACGGCTTGAGTTCCAAAAGCGTGCGGTTCAGCACGCGCTCATAATTCATGGGGGTTACAGAGCTCCTCTCTCGTCCTTTTCCTCCGCGAGGAACATCACACCGCTGTCCTTATAGCGGCGAAGCACAAAGTGTGTGGCGGTGGAGAGGACGGAATCCAGCAGCGACAGCCGCTTCGCCACAAACATCGCCACCTCTTTGAAGGTGCGGCCATTGACGATCACCAGCAGGTCATAGCCGCCGGACATCAGATAGACGCTCTCCACCTCGTCGAACCGCATGACCGTCTCGGCGATCCCCTCAAAGCCGAGGTCTCGCTTCGGGGTGACGCGCAGCTCAATGACGGCGGTAACATATTCGCGATCAGTGCGATCCCAGTCGATCAGCGCCTTATAGGCGCGCACCACACCGCTGCGCTCCAGCGCGGCAATCTGTTCCGCGACATCCGCCTCGGTGGTATCCAGCATGGCAGCGAGCTGGGCGTTGCTCAGCCTCGCGTTGGTATCCAGCAGTTTCAGCAGCTTATCCATAGAAACCTTCACCCTTTCCGCGCCATTCGGCGCCGCAGATGTCCATCCCGCTACGGCGGGATTCTTTCTCGAACTTTGCACCATCATACCATATTTTCCCCGGTTAGACAAGGGGAATCGACAGGGATTTTCAGTTCAGCCCGCCCTCTCCGACCTCGCCGAAAAGACGGCGCACCTCTGCTTCGAGCGGCTGATGCGCCGTCTCGGACAGCTCCGGATCGGCGGCAATCAGCTCGGCGGCCGCCTCCTGCGCGGCGCGAAGCATCGCTGTATCGGTCATCAGATCGGCAATCCGCAGGCTCGGCAATCCGTGCTGGCGGCTGCCGAAGAAATCGCCGGGGCCGCGCAGCTTCAGATCCTCGTCCGCGATCTTGAAGCCATCGTTTGTCCCGCACATCACCCGCAGCCGTCGAATCGCCTCCTCGTTCTGGGCATCGGAGATCAGGATACAGGTCGATTGATACTGTCCGCGGCCGACCCGGCCGCGCAGCTGATGCAGCTGCGCCAGCCCGAAGCGCTCGGCATTTTCGATCACCATCAGCACCGCGTTCGGCACATCCACTCCCACCTCGATTACCGTCGTGGCGACGAGAATCGCGCATTCATTGCGGGCGAATGCCTCCATGACGGCTTCTTTTTCCGCGGCCTTCATACGGCCGTGCAGCAGGCCGAGCGTATAGCCGCGAAACGGCCCCGCCCGGAGTTCCTCGGCATATTCCGAGGCGGAGACGAGATCGGTCTCCCCCTCCTCGACCAGCGGACACACGATGTATGCCTGCCGTCCCTCGGCAATGTGCTTTTTGATATAGTTGTACGCCCGCTCCCGCTTGTCGGTACGAACCGCATAGGTCTCGATCGGCCGACGTCCGGGCGGCAGCTCGTCCAGTATCGACACATCGAGGTCACCGTAGACGATCAGCGCAAGCGTGCGCGGAATCGGCGTTGCGGACATGACGAGCAGATGCGGGTTGTCTCCCTTCTCCGCCAGTTTCGCCCGCTGCGCCACGCCGAAGCGGTGCTGTTCGTCGGTGATGACCAGCCCGAGCTGTCGGAACATCACCCCGTCCGACAGCAGCGCGTGGGTGCCGATCACCACTTGAACTTCCCCGGCGGCAATGCGCTCCCGCACGTCCTTTTTCTGCTTTCCCGTCATGGAGCCGGTGAGCAGCGCCACGGATACCCCCAGAGGGACGAACAGGGCGCTCAGAGAGGCGAAATGCTGCTCGGCAAGGATCTCCGTGGGCGCCATCATGCAGGCCTGGTAGCCGTTTTCCACGGCCAGCAGCATCGACATGCGTTTGTAGTCGAAGCCCGTGGCCGTGCGCTGGGGCGTGCCGTAGGCGGCGGAGGAGACGAGGGCCTGGGTCTCGATCAGAAACGGGCGCACCCCCTCTATGGCGCTGGAGATGGCCACTCCCGAGAGACCGTCGTGGTCGTCGGTGAGGAGCAGTTCCGAGGGATTCTCCACCTGACGAAGCCCCTGCTGCCGCATCTCGTAGATGCCGATCTCCGAGGTGGATCCGAAGCGGTTTTTGATGCTGCGCAGGATACGGTAGAGGTGGTGCTGGTCGCCCTCAAACTGGAGCACCGTATCGACGATGTGCTCGAGAATTCGAGGACCGGCAAGAGAGCCGTCCTTGGTGACGTGACCGACGAAGATGAGGGTCGTACCCACGGTCTTGGCCATGCGCGTGAGTCTTGCGGCGCACTCGCGCACCTGAGAAACGGAAGCGTCGCCCGGCGTCGGATAGTCCGTATAACTGCCGTTGCGGTCGTAAACCGAAGAGGTCAGCGCCAGCGACATGCGGCGCAGGAAACGCACTTCGACGGCCAATGCAGCCTTGTGCTTCATGAAGTCCATGGCGCTGCGGGCGACGACCTCCGTATTGCGGTCGGTCGTGATGTAGCCGTAAGAGAGCGTCGCACGCCGCAGGAAACCTTCGGCGGCGGCATAGCCGCCCGTCAGCTCGACACCGTAGGTATCGAGACGGCTGGTCTGCTCGGAGTGCCACTTGCCGTCCATATCCTCGCGCCACACCCAGTCGATGATGTCGCGTCCGGCCCGGTAGTAGATCTGTGCCGAAACCTGTCTCTTATACACATCTGACGCT
>USLV01000250.1 GCA_900555705.1 uncultured Oscillospiraceae bacterium
CCTTATAAATGTAGTCAGTCTGTACCTGCTGTGCAAAAGGCTTTACCCGCGCTTCGCCGTTGTTGGATACCAGCATGGTCTTCATGCCAAGGTTGTGGATCCGGGCAAAAAGCTGGATCGCCGCCTCGTCGGTGAACAGATACTGGCCGACATAGTCGGCGAGCAGCTCCTGCTTTGCCTGCTCCAGCGTGATCTGGATGTTCTGCCTGGCATATTCCAGCCGCTTCGCCTCCTGCATCGTCGGGAGGTCTATCCCCTTTGGGTTCAGGACATCGCGGCGGTAGAGCCCGCTCTCCTCCATCACCCAGCGCATCAGCCGGTCATAGGCCGGTGTGCCCTGCAGGCTGTGGGTCAGCTCGTGCTTGATGACAAAGAGCAGCGGCTGCCGGGCATTCTCCGCGATGTGCAGCGTCCGGGTTGTCGGGTCATAGAACCCGCTCTTTCCCTCGAGCGTTGCGTGGCGGACAATCCGCTTGCCGCCGAGCTGTGCAATCCGTCCGGCAGCCGACCAGACCGGGTCGCCTTCCGCCTCAAACACAGCCGCCGCATCCGGTACAGCCTCGACCGGCTTTGCCTCCTGTCCCGCCGTCGGCGGCATGGTTGTCCAGTCCCCGTCCGGCCGCTTGACATCCTCGAGCAGTTTTGCTATATTGTCTTCGGGAATGCCGGCAGGTGCGGTTTCGGACGTATCTCCATCGGTTCGTGCAATGGAGGCCTGCCTTCCTCTTTCTTTTGTCTGCATCGCGTATACCGCAAATGCTTCCAGCTCCGGATCTGCCGAGGCGTTATACCCGTCGATGATGCGCCGCTGCTCCGGTGTGTGATAGTCCTGCTTTTGAATGGTATGCTGATCCGGCCCGTACAGCCGCACAGTCCCCTCCCCATTCGGGGTGGGGGCATTTTTTTGTCTCCCGCCACTCTGACCATAGCCGATCATGTTCGCACCAAACGACAGGAAACTACCGGTCAATCCGCCGCCGAGCACCGACAGGGCGATCTGTATCGCAAAATCCTTCTCCGCAAGCCGTCTTGCCTCCTCGTAGGTTTTCCCCTGCTGCATGTATGCCGTAATCGCGCGTTCGGTGGCATTCCAGCCGTCCGTCAGTTCGCTGATGACCCTGTCCGCGAGTCCATTGGCGAGCTCGGTGATCCCTTCTTCCGTTCCTTCCGTGACAAATCCTCTGGCGACATTTCCCAGAATATTCCGGATGGTATCGGGGCTGTTCGAAGCAAACACCTTCAGCTGATCGATGCTGACCTTTTCGCAAAGCGCCTCTATCACACCGGCACAAAGTGCCGTCAGGGCGATCTGGCCTGCTGGTGCGCCTGTCTGTGCCAGCTCGTAGGCGGTGTCACCCGCTGCGCTGCTCGCCATGATGGCCATCGCAGCCTGGGGACCGAAGGGGAGTGCCACCAGAAAGTCGGCGGCGCTCATGCCGGTATAGTACAAAAACCTGCCCCATCCCGACGCGGTTTCCGTTTGGGCCTCACGGACAGTGGATTGATACCGGGACGCCCAAAATGCGGGGCTATCGGGATCGACATACTGCTTCTCGCCTGTCCAAACCTCTTCTGCGGCTTTACGGACAGAATAGAGCGCACCCGGCAGCTTCAGTGGGCTGACCAAAACGGCGCCAATTCCATGCAGGATGCCGGGGCCGATTTCCTTCGCTTCCTTCGCGACCCGTTCCCTGTCCGCCTGCGCCTTTTGCTGATACAGCCGCTCTATATAGATGTCCAGCAGCGTTTCGGCATCGTACCCCTGCGCGGTGAGCTGACTCAATATGCGGTCTTTTATTTGTTCAAATGTAGGCGGCTCCTCTCCGTCGGCGTACTGTTTCGAGAGTTCATAAAGCGCAGCCGTCCGCCCTTCCAGAGAGTTGTCCTGCACTTCAATCGGAAGCGGATCAAGTGTCGTCATAAACTCATAGGCGATTCGGATCTGTTCGGCAACCTCCGGCTCCGTATCCAGTATATGCGCCGCCTTTGCCCGCTTCTGTACGAACTCCGCTTCCCTGATATCCTTCGCAATTTGCCTGTCCTCTTTGGATTCCCCTGTCAGCAACCCGCCGAACCGGTTGATCTCCTCCGGGGTATATCCATGCTCCGCAAGCGCCTGCCGCCCCGCCTCCGTATCGTAATTCAAGCAGTACGCTTCCCGCTTTTTTTGCTCTGAAAGTGCCTTTATCTGCTTTGTTATCCTGATATCGTCCTCTATGCGATTGATCTTTACCGCTGCATCCGTTCTCTTTGCACGGGCCTCTGCTTCAGGTTGCATAAAGGTATCCAGAAAGCCGTCTACGACAGACGTGTGCTCACCCTTTCCGTCCTTTTCCCTGATCTCTTTCCTGAGCTCTTCAATCAGCTTTTCGCCAAATTCAACGTCATAATTCAAATAGAAATCCGTATCCCGTTCCGCCGACCCCAGATAGCGTTCTTTCCGTTCCGCAGCCGCCTCTGCCCATATCTGAGCGGGCGCCTCCGGTATCGGGCCGTTTACAAAAGGAGCGGTCGGCATGAAAGACTGCTTCCATTTCTGCTCCTGCGGTTCCGGGGCGGGCGGGCCATAGACCGGCTCCGGCGCCCGGCCCTGCGAACCGAACACCGCCTCAAACCGCGCCGGTGTATAGCGGCGGCCCGCTCCGTCCTGGCCGAACGTCCGCCCCCATCTCTCCAGCGTATACCTTCCCATAACCTGCCCCCCTGCTTTACCGCATCTGCGCCAGCAGCTCCTCGAGTCCCGCCGCCTTTGCCGCGGCCTCGATCATCTCGTCCGCGTTGCGCATCCCCTGCAGGGTACCGACAATCTCGCGCAGCGCCTGTTCCCGGGTGAGCTGCCCCGCTTTTACCCAGTCGGCATAGCTCCGGCCGATTCGCCGCGCGGTGTCGACGCTGCCGACCACCGCCTGTGCCTGACGTTCGGCGGCGCGGCGGG
>USLV01000251.1 GCA_900555705.1 uncultured Oscillospiraceae bacterium
TTTTTTCAAGCAGAAGACGGCATACGAGATGTAGAGAGGTCTCGTGGGCTCGGCCTTGCAGCAGGATTGCAGGGCTTGATGATCGGAGCGCTGACCCTGATTGCCTATTTCGTCGGCGCGCGGCTCGGTGGGAGTATCCCGCTTGGCGAGACGATGGCGTTTGCGACACTCGCGCTGTCCCAGCTCGCGCATGCCTTCAATGTCCGTTCCTCTCATTCGCTGTTCCGGGCCGGCTGGTTCCGAAACCGCTATATGCTCGGCGCGTTTGCGGGTTCGCTGCTGCTGATGCTGGTGGTTCTGTTGCTGCCGCCGCTGCAGACCGTTTTCTCGCTGGTCCCGATGACCGGTGAGCAGTGGGGCCTCGTGACGTTGTTGTCGGCGGCTCCGCTGGTGATTGTTGAGATCGCGAAGGGGTTGCGGGCGCTGTTCGGAAAGAAGCGGCCGTGAGCCCGGCAGATATCGTCATCGTTGTCGCGGCGGTTGCCGCTGTCCTCGGCGGGGCCTTCCTGCGGTTTCGTCGAAAACGGCACGGCTGTGGCGGTTGTCACGGCTGCGATGGCTGCGGGAGCTGTGACCGCGAATGCACGGACAGGGAACAAGACAAGAAATAGTAGTTGATGGCTTCAGACGGCGCCGGGATTCTTGCCCGGCGCCGTTTTGTATATCTGCGCGCGGCGGCACATATGCTAGGCTGGTAAAATTTTTTTCGTCGGGGTCTTGACAAATATCTTTTTATGTTTTATCATATGAGCAGATGTTCAAATGAAAGGATGGGAAGACGGTATGCCGGAGGAAAAAGGCGGATGCGAATATCTCTGCGCACAGGCGGATACGATGGAGCAGCTGACCGCGTCGATGCCGCCGGACGAGACGCTCTATGATCTCGCGGAGCTGTTCAAGGTGTTCGGCGATACGACCCGCGTCAAGATTCTTTATGCGCTGTTCGAGGCAGAGCTCTGCGTGGGAGATATGGCGCAGCTTCTCGGGCTGACCCAGACGGCGGTGTCCCATCAGCTGCGGGTACTCAAGAACAGCAAGCTGGTTCGTTTCCGCCGGGAGGGCAAAATCATCTTCTATTCGCTGGCGGACGAGCATGTCCGCCGTATCATTGACCAGGGCATGGAACATGTCTGTGAATAAGGAGTGTGCCGTATGAAAAAGACCTTTGCACTGCGCGATCTGGACTGTGCGAATTGTGCGCGGAAGATGGAGGACGCTGTCCGGAAGCTGGATGGCGTCGAGGCGGTGAGCATCAGCTTTCTGTCGCAGAAGCTGACGCTGACGGCGGCGGATGATCGGTTCGACGACGTGCTGAATCAGGTGGCCAAAACCTGCAAGCGGGTGGAACCGGACTGCGAAATTCTGCGGTGATTGGCAGTTCGCCGAAGAAAGGGGGAGTCATGGATGAGCAGCAGACAGAAAAAAACGCTGATTCGGATCGCCGCCTCGGCTGTGTGCTTTGTGGCGGCGTGGCTGATCCCGGTCGAGGGGTTCTGGCGTCTCGCGGCCTTTCTCGTGTCCTATGTCGTGATCGGCTGGGATGTACTCTGGCGCGCGGTGCGCAACATTGCCCACGGACAGGTGTTTGATGAGAACTTTCTGATGACGGTTGCGACGGTCGGCGCTTTCTGCGTCGGCGAATATCCCGAGGGCGTTGCGGTTATGCTGTTTTATCAGATCGGAGAGCTGTTCCAGAGTTATGCAGTCGGTAAGAGCCGCCGGAATATCAGTGATTTGATGGATATCCGGCCGGATTATGCAAATATTGAAACAGACGGTCAGATTGAAAAAGTAGATCCGGATGAGGTGGAGATCGGCACGGTGATTATTGTACAGCCGGGCGAAAAAGTTCCAATCGATGGTGTGGTTGTGGAAGGACATTCTTCCCTGAATACCAGTGCACTGACGGGAGAGAGTGTTCCGCGGGAAGTCGCTGTGGGAGAGGAAATCATCAGTGGATGTATCAATATTTCCGGACTGTTAAAGATCCGCACCACAAAAGAGTTTGGAGAGTCTACGGTTTCTAAGATTCTTGATCTGGTGGAGAATGCAAGTTCCAAGAAATCACGTTCCGAGAATTTTATTTCCAGATTTGCACATTATTATACACCGGCAGTCTGCTACGGCGCGCTGGCACTGGCAATACTGCCACCGCTTGTCCGCATGCTGTTTATGGGGCTTCCGGCAGACTGGGGCATCTGGATTTACCGTGCACTGACATTTCTGGTTATCAGCTGCCCGTGTGCGCTGGTCATCAGTATTCCACTCAGCTTTTTTGCAGGAATCGGAGGTGCCAGTGCAGAGGGTGTTCTGGTAAAGGGTTCCAACTATCTGGAAGCACTTGCGGGAACGCGTACGGTTGTCTTTGATAAGACAGGAACAATTACGCAGGGGGTATTTGAAGTCTGCGGAATTCATGGAACAAATTGTGCATCCGGCAGCTGTCCGGTTGAGTCCGGACATCCGGTATATACGAAAGAGGAAGAACAGCTGCTGGAGTATGCGGCACTGGCAGAGTGTCACAGCACACATCCGATCAGTATCAGCCTGCAGAAAGCCTATGGTAAGAAACTGGATGTGGACCGGGTCACAGATGTACAGGAAATCGGTGGACATGGTGTGATCGCAACGGTAGACGGACACAGGGTTGCGGCAGGAAATGACAAACTCATGAAAAAAGAAAAAATTGCGTATCGCAACTGCAGCTGTACCGGTACAATCGTACATCTGGCAGTCGATGGTGTTTATGCCGGCCATATACTGATTTCAGATATGCTCAAGCCGAATGCGGCGGCTGCCATGCAGGCACTGAAAAATTCCGGCGTGCACCGGCTGGTAATGCTGACCGGTGATGATGACCGTGTAGCACAGCAGGTAGCAGGGGAGGTTGGAATCACGGAAGTACATTCCCAGCTG
>USLV01000252.1 GCA_900555705.1 uncultured Oscillospiraceae bacterium
CAAGCCTGCAATCGTCTGGTTGACAACCGCCTGAAAGATGCTGGCGGCGATATCCTCCTTGCGGGCACCCTGGTTCAGCAGCGGCTGGATATCGGTTTTGGCGAACACGCCGCAACGGGACGCAATTGCATAGAGCTTCTCATGCCGCAGACTGAGCGCGTCGAGCTCGTCCGCCGTGATACCGAGCAGCGTCGCCATCTGGTCGATGAAAGCGCCGGTTCCGCCGGCGCAGGAGCCGTTCATCCGCTCCTCCAGCCCGCCGGTCAAAAAGATGATCTTCGCGTCCTCGCCCCCGAGCTCGACAACCGCATCTGCATCCGGCACAAAGCGCTCGACCGCCCCGGCGGTTGCAAACACCTCCTGCACGAACTCGAGCTCCGCCGCCTTGGCGACGCCGAGTCCGGCCGAGCCGGTCACCGCTACCCGTACCTGCTGCCCGCCGTATGTCGAGAGCAGGCCGCGCAACAGCTCAGCGGTCTTTTCCCGCACACGGGACATATGCCGCTCATATGTATGATAGACCGTACGGTCGTGGTCATCCAGAACCACGATCTTGACGGTTGTGGAGCCGATGTCAATTCCTATACGCACGCGAAGACCTCCGATGATCCATCAAATCGCTTTGTTATACATCTAAGCAGTATACCACTTTTCCCCGAAAAGTGCAAGGGAAAACCGGCTCTTCGCCAGATGTTTCCGCGAAAAAGCGCCCTCTCCATACGGATGCTTTTTCCGTCGGGAGAGGGCGGGAACAAATAAAAAAACAATGTTACAAAAACAGCGGCTGTAACTGCACACCGGCGGCAGCCGAACGAATTGTATCCTCCAGCCGCGTGAAATCCGCGACAAGGGAGTTTGGCTTGTTTTCGGTGTCGTCCTGCTTCATCGGAATGAAATAGATGTGTTTGGCATTTTTGAGAAACGCAATATTGCGCAGCGAAGCCCCCAGCGCATCGTTGGTCGATACGCCGAGAATCACCGGACGGCTGCGGCGCAGATGTGACTTGACCGCAAGTGCGACCGGCGTGTCGCTGAGGCCGTTCGCCAGCCGCGCCAGCGTACTGCCGGTGCAGGGAGCGACCACCAACACGTCGAACAGCCCTTTCGGGCCGATCGGCTCCACCTCGGTCAGCGTCAGCAGCGGCGCGCGTCCGGTAATCGCCTCCAGCCGCTCGCGCAGCGCGGCTGCCGTCCCGAACCGGGTATCCAGCGTCGCCGACTGGAAGGATAGAATCGGCGTCACCTGGTAACCCCTCGCCACCAGCTGCTCCACCTGTTCCACAGCGCGGTCAAATGTACAGAAAGAACCGGACATGGCAAATCCGATCCGCATGGTTTCCATCACTGGCCCTCCTTGATCATATTGAGTATGGTATTCTTGATGATCTCTCCGGCGCTTTTCGGCGCCACCCGTCCGGGAAGCGACAGCGCCCAGACCGTCTTGATCTGCAAATCGGCCGCCGCCGTGAAATCGACGCCGCCCGGGCGCGAAGCGAGATCGATCAGCAGAGTGTTTTTGTCCAGTCTCTTGAGCACTTCCCGGTCGAACAGCAGTGCCGGAACCGTGTTGAAAATGACGTCGAAATCCCCGGCATCAGCGAGCTGTGACAGCTCCACCGCAGCACAGCCCTGCGAGCCCGCCCAGGCGAGATCGGAAAAACTGCGCGCCGCGACCGTCACATTGGCCCCCATCACGATCAGCAGCCGCGCCAGCGCCCGGCCGATCCGGCCGTAGCCGGTGATCAGGCAGTGCGAGCCGCTGATCGTGATCGGTAGCTCCTCCATCGCGAGCTGCACCGCGCCCTCCGCGGTCGGCACGCTGTTGAGAACCGCGAGCTCTTCGCGCTTTAAGTAATCATGGATGGTGAGGCCCCGGCGCTCCACCTCCTCCAGCACCTCGGCTGTGACCGAGCCGCCGACCAGATACTGTGCATGCTTCACACTGCCGAGCACCTGATCCAGCGTAATCCGCACGCGCGAAAACGGCGCGTTGAGCGTTGTCCCGTCGCTGCTGACGGGCATCGGCAGGATCACACAGTCGGCCAGCGCCACCGCCTGCGACGGGTTGGTGCAGCCGGTCACGCAGGGTGGCAGGTCGGTGCTGTCGAACCCGGAAGTGATGACCTTATATCCATCCGCCGCCAGCAGTCCCGCGAGATACGCTGAGCGCAGATCTCCGCCGATCACGGCAAACGTCTCCATTGTACGCATCAAAAAATCCCCCCAACAGGATAGTCTTCTTTGCTCTATCCTATGAGGGGATTCCCGATTGTGTGCGTATCAGTCGGCGAGACCGATAAAGGCGGCGAGGCTGCCGCGCTGCCCGCCGGTCGCCCGATGGGACCAGAAGACATCCGGCCGGCAGCGGGTACAGAGGTCGGTCACGGCGATGTTATCCGGCCGCAGTCCCGCCGCGAGCAGGATCCGCCGGTTGACCTCCCAGAGATCAAGATCGAACTTTCCGCCCGCGCGGCGACGGACGCAGGACTCGTCAAACGTCGGCATAGCCGCGAACGCCTCATAGACCGGCGCGTCCACCTCGAAGCAGCAGGGACCGATGGAGGGTCCGATCGCCGCGCGGATATCCTCGCGGTGACAGCCGTAATCCGCCGCCATCCGTTCGACCGTCACCCGGCCGATCTCCGCCACCGTCCCTTTCCAGCCGGAATGAGAGGTGCCGACCACCCGGCGGACCGGGTCGGCAAAAAACAGCGGCACGCAGTCGGCATACTGCGTGCAGAGCAGCAGTCCCGGCTCGTCGGTCAGCAGGCCGTCAATATCGTCATAATCCCGCTCGCGATCGACGCCCTTGCCGCGATCGGCGGCCGTCACCTGTCTCTTATACACATCTCCTAGACCACGAGACCTCTCTACATCTCGTATGCCGACTTCTGCTTGAA
>USLV01000253.1 GCA_900555705.1 uncultured Oscillospiraceae bacterium
CTACGGCGCTTATATCGGAGAGAATGAGAGACAGATTGCCGCTTATTTAAATACACTGCCGGAGGCGGATATGCGCGAGCTGGCGGCAGCTCTGCTCGCAGAACGCGCCAACCTGATCAGCGAGATGGAGGAGGCGCGGCGGGATCAGCTCGATTATATCGCTCTCTGGGCGCATCAGATCAAAACCCCGATTGCGGCGATACGCCTGCTACTGCCGGACGGCGAAGAAAGCGACGCACCGGCGGCTGAGCTCTTCAAAATCGAGCAATATGTTGAGACAGTTCTCTCCTATCTGCGGCTGAACAGCGATTCCACCGATTTTGTGCTGCGGCGGGTGCCGCTCGACGACATTGTGCGCCGTGCTGTCCGCAAATATGCCCGCCTGTTTGTGCAGCAGAAGCTCCGCCTCGACTTCTCGCCGCTCGGCTGTGAGGTGCTGACCGATGAGAAGTGGCTGTTTTTTGTTGTCGAACAGCTGTTGTCCAACGCCCTCAAATACACCCGCGAGGGCGGTATCTCGATTTATATGCAGCCCGGAGAGCGCTGCACCCTTGTGATCGAGGACACCGGCATCGGTATTCAGGCGGAGGATTTGCCCCGTGTTTTTGAAAAAGGCTTCACCGGCTACAACGGCCGGACCGGCCGGAAATCCACCGGTATCGGCCTCTATCTCTGCCGCCGTATCCTGCGCAAGCTGTCCCACGGCATCTCAATTGAATCCGCCGTCGGCCGCGGCACGATTGTCCGCCTGCGTCTGGACACCGACGAGCTGGCGGTGGAGTAATTATTCTGGAAAGAAGGTACGGAACTTATGCTTCTGGCTGCCATCACCGCACTCGGCGTGGGCGGCGCAACCGTGATCGGTGCGCTGCTCGGCTTTCTCTTCAAGCCCCGTTCGCAGAAGACCACCGACTGCCTGCTCGGGCTTGCCGCGGGCATCATGCTCGCGGCCTCCGTTTTCGGACTGGTGCTGCCCTCGATGGAGGCGGCGGGTAAAAGCGGTATCTGGATGACCGTGACCGGCATGCTCGCGGGCGCCTGCTTCCTGCTGCTTGCCGACCGGCTGACACCGCATCTCCACCATCTCACCGGCATCAGCGAGGAGGAGCATCGAAACAACGCCGCCGTCAACCGCGTGCTGCTGTTCGTGCTTGCGATCGCGATCCACAATCTCCCGGAAGGTATCGCGGCAGGACTCGGCTTCGGTGCGGGGGATATGGACAGCGCCGTCACCGTTGCGGTCGGCATCGTCCTGCAGAACATACCGGAGGGCATGATCATCATCTCCCCCATGCTGCTCAGCGGCATCCGCAAAGGGCGCACCTTTGCCATCGCCTCCCTGACCGGTCTGGTTGAGGTGGCCGGCACCTTCATCGGCTACTACGCGGGCGGCCTCTCCGCCGCCATTCTGCCCTTTACGCTTGCCTTCGCAGGCGGCACCATGCTCTATGTCATCAGCGATGAGATGATTCCCGAGACCCACAGCAACGGCAACGAACGGATCGCGACCTTTTCGCTGCTCGCCGGGTTCCTGCTCATGGTCTGTGTCGATACGCTGCTCGGCTGAGCGCCATCTTACAAACCTGTAAGATTCACCGGGGAAATGTAAGCCGGTTCGCTGGCAGACCGTTTCCCCGGTTTGCTATACTGGACACGAAGACAACAGTCAAGGAGGTTTTTCTCATGTCCCTTTTAGAGGTCGTCCACCTGAAAAAGGTTTACACCACCCGCTTCGGCGGGCAGCAGGTGCAGGCGCTGCAAAACGTGTCCTTTTCCGTCGAGTCGGGCGAATATGTCGCCATTATGGGGGAATCCGGTTCCGGCAAGACCACGCTGCTGAATATCCTCGCAGCGCTGGATCGTCCGACAAGCGGCGAGGTGCTGCTTGCGGGTAAAAGTCTGGCCGCTGTTCGGGAAAAGGAGCTTGCCGCTTTCCGCCGCGAGAATCTCGGCTTCGTGTTTCAGGATTTCAATCTGCTCGACACCTTTTCGCTCCAGGACAACATCTTCCTGCCGCTGGTGCTCTCCGGCTGCTCCTACGAAGATATGGCGGCGCGGCTCCGGCCGATCGCGGATACGCTTGGCATCGCGGATATCCTCGCGAAATTCCCCTATGAGGTTTCCGGCGGTCAGAAACAGCGTGCCGCCGTCGCTCGTGCACTTATCACCCGGCCGCAGCTGATCCTCGCGGATGAGCCGACCGGCGCGCTCGACTCACGCGCCGCCGAAAGCCTGCTGCGACTGTTTGGGGAGATCAACGACAGTGGTCAGACCGTGCTGATGGTGACCCACAGCGCCCGCGCGGCAAGTCACGCAAAGCGTGTGCTGTTCATCAAGGATGGCGAGGTGTTCCACCAGCTCTATCGCGGCGGACAGTCCTCGGAGGCGCTTTTCCAGAAAATCTCCGATACCCTCACCATGCTGGCGACAGGCGGTGCCGGCCATGAATAAACGGTTCTATCCCCGGTTAGCGGTGGACAACATCCGCAAGAACCGCCGCACGTATCTCCCCTATGCCCTGACCTGCACCGGTACGGTCGCGATGTTCTATATCATCTGTGCGCTGTCGCAGAATCACGACATTGAACATATCATCGGCAGCGATACAATTCGGCTTGTGCTCTCACTCGGCAATTTTGTGGTCGGCCTGTTCGCGGTCATCTTCCTCTTTTATACCAACAGCTTTCTCATCAAACGGCGTAAAAAAGAGTTCGGGCTCTATAACATTCTCGGCATGGAAAAACGGCACGTCGCGCGGGTCATCGGTTATGAAACGCTCTATATTTCGCTCGGCAGCATTGTGCTGGGACTGCTGGTCGGGCTGCTGCTCTCCAAGCTCGCGTTTCTCGCCGTTTTGAAAATCCTCGATTTCGAGGTGATCATGGGCTTTGAAGTCTC
>USLV01000254.1 GCA_900555705.1 uncultured Oscillospiraceae bacterium
GGAATAGCCGCTCTCCGCGAAAACCGCCGCGACCTCTTCCTTGGCGGCGTCCTCGGGAATACCGGCGACATCGACGCGGGGCGTGAAAATGTCGCCCGCTTCGAGATCATTGAACTCGATGGCACTGCGGATGAGCTCGCTCTCCTGTTCGTTGATGCCGCCTTCCTGTTCTGCTTCCTCGACAATGGTCAACAGCTCCTCCTCTGTGATGGAGCGGTCTTCGCTGCTTTTGAAAAGGAGAGAAAGAAGTTTTTTCCAGTAGCGGAAGAGAAAATTGAGCGGCGTCAGCAGCAAAACAAACAGACGCAGGATCGGGGCGGAGAAAAGTGCAAATTTTTCCGGCGACTCTTTGGCGAGGCTTTTGGGAGAAACCTCGGCGAAGATCAGCACCACGACAGTGGTGACGACGGTCGAAACGGTTGCGCCGATATCGCCGAGATGACGGATAAACAAAACGGTCGCGAGCGAGGCGGAGGCGATGTTGACGATGTTGTTGCCGATCAGGATGGTCGACAGCAGCTGGTCATAGTTATCCGCCAGTCGCAGCGCCAGGGCGGCGCGCCGATTACCGCCATCCGCCATATTTTTCAGCCGGATGGTGTTGAGCGAAGAGAAGGCGGTCTCGGTCGCGGAAAAATAGGCGGACAGCAACAGCAGTCCGAGCAGGATCAATATGGTGATGATGTCGGCAGAAGTCATGGTGGGAAATCCTTTCGTTGTTGGCAGGTTTAGGGGAGAGGACACAAAAAGACACCGCCCGCACCGCTTTCAGCGATACAGGCCGTGTCTGATCAATGGCATTTTTATACTGGTACAGTGATCGGTCGCAGGGTCAGGTTCCCCGGCGTTTTCCATCCGTTTCTGCATCCTTCCGTCAGATGATCGAGTATGGCAGGCATTGTATCACGGATCCGGCGGCTTGTCAAGGCGCAGTCGTCAGAAATACCGTACCAGCGAGACAACTTTCCCGAGAATCGCCACTTCGTCCACGATGATCGGCTCAAAGGCGTCGTTTTCCGGTTGGAGTCGGAAATGACCGTTTTCGCGATAAAAGCGTTTGACCGTCGCTTCGTCTCCGATCAACGCGACGACGATATCGCCGTTGTCCGCGGTCTGGGTGCGATGGACAATGACAACATCGCGATCAAGGATACCGGCGTTGAGCATACTGGTACCGCTGACGCGCAGAGCGAACAGCTCACTGACGTCGTAGCCGCCGGAATAGGGAACATAATCCTCGACCTCCTCGACGGCGAGGATTGGCAATCCGGCGGTTACGCGGCCGAGCAGCGGCACGCGGCCGGGCTGGATCTTCGCCGTACTTCCGGCATCTTTGACACGGATCGCACGATTGAGACCGCTTTGACGGGAGATATAGCCCTCCTCCTCCAATACCTTTAAATAAGCGTGGACGGTGGAGGTGGATTTGATGTCGGCGGCGGCACAGATTTCGCGGACTGTGGGGGGGATACCGTCCTGTGCCCGTTCCTGCAGAAACCGCAGCACTGCCTGCTGCTTCTCATTGAGGGTAGCCATATCAGAATTCCATCCTTTCGTACTTTCTAACCGGTGGAAAGAGCCACCGGAGATCGAACAATAGTTTTACAGGTTCAGTATAACACACCTTTTTCAAAAATGCAAACATTTGTTTGCGCATTTTTGAAAAAAGTCTGTCCCGGTTTTCGACATGCTTTTGGATAAAAGCGGAATTCCCACGGTTTTATCACAGTTTTGAAATGAAAAGCTTACAGTTTGGTCATAACGCATTCACAGAAAATACAAATTCCCCCGTTATAATAAACTCGTACTCAGGAGAGAGACGGAGCCGCACCGAACCTCTCCGCCAAGTGAGTACGTTCTACCCTCCTCAAAACACCCCTCTAACTAAAGCAAAAAGCCCGTCGGGTTTCCGACGGGCTTTTTGCTGCTTTGCGTCGTTTTCCGTCTTGCGAAATTTTGAGGCTCTCGGCATATTGCGCGAAAATCTGCCCACAATATGGGTATATAACAGACTGAAACGGAGGTCGCGCAATATGGAATTTACGAATAAAAAGGACTCTTCCTGGAAACGATGGTTCAAAGACAAGGGATTTTATCTGGCGATTGCGGTCTGCCTGCTGGCGGTTGGCGGTGTGGCGGTCATTACGTTCATGAATGCCAGTCCGGTGCCGGTGGAGGACGGATCCTCCACAACCACAACGACAGCTCCCCGCCAGCCCGCCACCTCGGCTACGGTGCCGGTTGATCAGATTGTGACGGGTGTACCGGACAAGCGAACCGAGCCGCCCGTGACCACGCCTGTTACGGAGGCACAAAAGCCTGCCTCGCTGTTCCTGCTGCCGCTCACCAATACAGTGCTGCAGCCCTTCAGCGATGGCAAGCCGGTCTATTCGGCAACCATGAACGACTGGCGAACGCATAACGGAACCGACTTCGCCGGAGAGGTGGGGCAGGATGTCAAGGCGATTGCCGACGGAAAAATTGTGTCGATTGAAAAGGACCTGCTTTGGGGTGGCAAAATCGTAATTGACCATGGTTTCGGCGCCAAGTCGGTCTACTGCGGTGTGACGGCCAAGGGCGTGCAGAAGGGCCAGTCTGTGCAGGCGGGGGATGTCATCGCCGTGCTGGCGGATATTCCCTGCGAAACCGCGGACGGTGCCCATCTGCATCTCGAGGTGTTCTCCGGTGATGAACAGGTGGATCCGGTCGACGCCATCGGGCTGGAGGTGAAATACGTCACCACCATCGCGACGGCTGTGGAAACCACTGCCGCTACCAAGGCGGAAGAATAACAGCGTGCTTGCCCTCGGAACCCGCGATCTGCGGACTCGGCAAGAAGGGCACCCGGCGGGCAGGACGGCTTTAGC
>USLV01000255.1 GCA_900555705.1 uncultured Oscillospiraceae bacterium
CCTCAATCGCCCGCTTTTCGGCCGCGCGCGCCGCCGCTTTTGGCTCCATGCCGGCGGCGGTCAGCTCCGCGAGATGCCGTTCCCGCAGCAGCTCGGTCAGGTGTTCATAATGCGCTTGATCCTCCTGCATCGCGGTGCGGTATTCCGCAGCCGCCTCCGGCAGCGCAGCGATCTCCGGCGGCACCACATAATCAAACTGCCGTTCCGCCACATACCGCTGGCTCTGCACACTGTAGGACGCGATCCGATGCCGCGTGATCTGTGCGAGCAACGAGCGGGAAACGCCCTCGATGCCGAAGGTAAAGGATGCATGCTCAATCGGACTCTCATGGCCGATCTCCGACAGCATGTCCACGAACGAGGCGGTTTTCTCCTCCGTCAGTCCCTCCATCACCTCTTCAATCGAGGCGGCGGAATAGCAAAGCCGGGCGGCGGAGGCCACCGTGTGCTCGGGCTCCGGCGTATGGGCAATCAGTTGAACGGTGATCATGATCCAGTCTCCTATTATACGCGATTTGGCATTAGTATACCAGAAAACGCGTTCCGCTTCAACCGATAATTCGAAACTTTAAACAAAAAAGATGAGCGCCGCAGGGCGGCCCCATCTTTTTCTCAATTTTATAAACGGCGCCGCAGGTCCACATGCCGTCGACGACGCTCTTCGTCGAACAAAGTGTGATAGATCCCTTCCATCTCCTCAAAAAGCGCGGCATCCGGCAAATCCGCCGCACAGGCGGCATACATCACGACATAATCCACGCCGAACAGGCGGCAAACCATATCCGTGTGCCGCAGTCGGTTGCGCTCATAAAAGGCGATGCGCCGCTCACGGTGGCGGCGTTCCTCGTCATCCTCTGCCGCATCCGCATCCTCGACCTCGGCCAGAATGCCCGCCGCGCTGCCGCAGGCAGACCGCAGATCGGCAAGGCACCGGCTGCCATACCCCATGCTGCGGAATGGCGTGCAGACGGCAAAATAGTCGAGCAGGAAGCAGCGCCCGTTCGCCGAGCGACAGAGGAAGGCATAAGCGCGCAGCTCCTCACGCTCATACCAGCCATAGCCAACATAACAGCCGCTCTCACGCAGCCGCAGCATATCTGCCAGCGGCTTCAGCTCTTCCGGCAGAAAATCCCTTCGCATCTCCTCTTCATAGATCGCTGCCATCTCGGAAACGGTCAATTCCCTGTATTCCATCGATTTTGTCCTCCATTTTACTCAGTCCCAGCGCAGTTCCTTCTGCCGCAATACATAGTCCATAATATCTCCCGCCACGTCCACGCCGGTACTGGCGGTCAGCGCCGCCATATGCGCGCTGGCATTCACCTCGCAGATCAGTGGTTTGTCCTGGTCGCCGTCCAGCAGATCCACCCCTGCGAACCCGAGTCCCAGCCGTTCGCAGCAGCGCACTGCCAGACAGGCTTCCTCCGCTGTCGGTGTATAGGCCTCGCCGTGGCCGCCGTTTCCGATGTTGGCTCGGAAATCCGTGTCCGAATGGCGGCGCATGGCAGCGGAAACCCGGCCATCCACGACATACAGTCGCTTATCCCGTCCGCTGGAAGCGGCGATATACCGCTGTAACAGGAAGGGACGTGCCGCCATCCGGTCGACGAGCATGTCCAGCTCCTCCCGGTTTTTCGCCAGATACACCTGTCCGCCGAGCGAGCCGAAGCATTCCTTCACCACCATCGGCCAGCCGAGCCGGTCCGTCGCATATGTCAGAAAGGCGTCACGTGGACCGCGCTCCATCGAGACATAGGTCATCGGCGCTACCAGCGTCTCCGGCATCGGGAACCCTGCCAGCGCCAGATGGGTCGCCGCTTTGTCATCACAAACAGCTACGCCGTCGGCGGAATTGAACAGCCGGGCGCCGCTGGCCTCCATCGCCCGCCCCAACCGCACATCCTTGTCCCAGAACAGCGCAAAATCACCGTGGCGAATATCGGTCATGCGCCCATCCGGCAATCGGACGGCAACCGAAACCCGCCCGCCAATGTCCACGGCAAACGCTGTGTTCGGCAACGCTGTGAGACTGTGGCCACGCGCGGTCGCAGCCGCAGCCAGACGGCGCACCGGATCGGTCGCGCCGTCTGTGTTCCAGAACCCGTTGTAAATGATATAGCCCGCCATTTGCCGTCCTCTATTCGAAGCTGTGTTCGATGGTCGCGACCACGAACAGCCGTTTATCCACAATCTGTATACGGCGCTGGATCTCCGGTGCCAGCGACGTCGCGTCCCGATAGCCGAACGGAATTACCAGATCGAAAATCAGATTGGTATGCGTTTCCCCGAACACCACCCGGAAATCGTGGAATGAGAGCCGTCTGTCAATATCGCCGATCACCGTTTCCACCAGCACCTTGAGCGTTCCGACCCGCTCGTCCTCCGTATCCACAGGATCCATGTGGATACAGGCGATCGCGTGGTACTGCTGCATGAGCTCCTTCTCGATGCAGTCAATCAGGTCGTGGCTCTTCATCATATCCACTCGACAGGGTACCTCCGCATGCAGCGACAGGATCAGGCGCCCCGGGCCGTAGTTATGCACCATCAGGTCGTGTACCCCCACCACACCGTCATGCGACAGCACCGTCTGCTTCACCTGCTCCACAAACGCGGGATCCGGTGCCTGCCCGAGCAGCGGCGAAACCGCCTCCCGGACAATGGAAAAGCCGGACCAGATGACAAACAGCGCCACTGCCAGACCAATATAGCCGTCCACTGCAAGACCGCTGAGCCCACCGACAACCGCCGACACCAGCACCACGGCAGTGCAGATCACATCGTTGCGGCTGTCGGCCGCGGCAGCAGCCAGTGTACCGGATTGGATGATGCTGTCCACACGACGGTAAAACA
>USLV01000256.1 GCA_900555705.1 uncultured Oscillospiraceae bacterium
GACAAGCGGTTCCGCCTTTTCGTTCAGGAACAGCCGCAGCACCCGGCGGTCGCGGGGGTCCGGCTCCCGGCGGAGATAGTCCTCCGCGATCAGCTTCTCCATCGTCACCGAGACCATGCCGCTTTTGATGCCGCGCAGATGGCAGATGTCCCGTGCGGTGTTGTGCTCCGGGTTGTTCGCGAGGAACATCACCATGTCGAACGCCGTCTGGTTAATCTCATATTGTCGGCGGACAGGCAGACAGGAGAGCTGATAGATCCGGAGCGCCCTGGTGGCGGCGCTGAGCAGTTGAACGGGGGTCATGCCGCATTCCTCCCTGTTTTTCCATCTCCGGCGGCCGCCGAGGATGAATCGTCTAATATTAGAACTTCTAAAAGTGTACTATTGAATGCTTGGAAAATCAACGAACAAAAGGGGACATTTTCCTGAACATTTTATGAACAGTAAAGCGCAAAAAAGCCACCTGTCCGGGAAACCGGACAGGTGGCTGCCGATGGGGTTATTCCGCGTCGGAAGCGGATTCGGCCGGGGGCTCTTCGCCGATATCCACCCGCTTCAGCTGCTTTTTCCCGAGGAAGTCATACATCACCGGGATCACGATCAGGGTCGTCAGGGTGGAATAGAGCAGGCCGCCGACCATGACGATACCCATCGCCTGGGTCATCTCGGCGCCGTCGCCGATGCCGAACGCCATGGTGGTCATGGCGAGGATGGTTGTCAGCGCGGTCATCAGGATCGGGCGCAGACGCGTCCGCCCGGTGACGACCAGCGCCTCGCGGCGCTCCATGCCGTCCAGCCGCAGCCGGTTGACATAGTCGACAAAGACGATGCCGTTGTTGACGACTACGCCTGCGAGCATCAGGAAGCCCAGCATCGCGACCACCGAGAGCTCCTGACCGGTGATCCAGAGGGCGAGCAGGCCGCCGGTAAAGGCGAGCGGCATGGTGAACATGACGATGAAGGGGGAGCGGAAGCTCTGGAACTGCGCCACCATGATGAGATAGATGAAGATCACGGCGACGAGGACCATCAGAATCAGATCCGACATGGCGCTCGCGATGCTCTCGTTTTCGCCCGCCAGTTCGACGGTGTAGCCCTCCGGCAGGGTATAGGCGGCGAGCTTTTCCCCGATTTCGCGGCCGACGAGGCCGATGTTGTGCTCCGCATCGACGGCGGCGGTCACCGACATGGTGCGGACGCCGTTGTCACGGTTGATGGCGAGCAGGCTGCCCGTCTCTCTGGAGGAGGCGATGTCGCCGAGGCGCACCTCCTCGCCGTTTGTCCCGCTCAGCTTGAGATCGAGCAGGTTTTCACGGGTGACGGGATCGCTGTTCTTCTCGATCACAACGGCATAGTCGTCGTTGCCGACGGTCAGCGTCGTGGATTCCACCGTATCGGTCAGCGCGGCGGCGATGCTCTGGTAGACCTGCGCAACGGTCAGGCCGTGGCGCATTGCGGCGTCCTTGTCGACGGTCAGCCGGGTCTCTGTGCTTTCAGATTCGCCGTCCGCCTCGATCTCGACCAGTCCCGCCGTCTCGCCGAGCAGCGCCTTCATATCTGCGGCGATGCCGGACAGCACGTCAAGATCACGGCCCTTGATCACCAGCTCGACGCCCGAGCCGCCGAGCGCGGACATATCCATGTTGGATTCCGAAACGGTCAGCACCACCGGCAGGTCGGCAACAGCCTCCTGCATCTGCCTGCCGAGCGCGCTGTTGGAGACTGTCGTGTCCTCGTCGAGCAGGATGTAATAGCCGATGCTGTCGCCCGAGGCGCCGCCGAGCATGCCGGTTCCGCCGGATTCCATCGCACCGACGGTCCGGACACCCTCGAGCGCCTGGATCCGTTCGGCGGCCTGGTCGCTGAGCGCGCGGAGGTCGGCGTCCTCCGCCGCGTCCTCTGCCAGTGTCAGCGTGGCCGACATCTGCGTGCCGTCCATGGAGGGGATGAAGGCGGTGCCCATCCGCACGGTCTGCCAGACCGAGAGGCCGAGCAGCGCCACCGCGCCGAGCAGCACCAGCGCCCGGTGGGAGAGGCTGAAGCGCAGCACCCTTTCATAGCCGTTCACAAACGCGTCGAACCAGCGGTGCGGCTTCTCCGTCGTTTTGCGCAGCACGGTCGAGCCCATCGCGGGCACCACGGTCAGCGCTACCACGAGGCTCGCCAGCAACGAATAGGCGATGGTGAGGCCCATGTCCGTGAAGAGCTGACGGGAGAGGCCGTCGGTGAAGACGATCGGCAGGAAGACGCAAACGGTGGTGAGGGTCGAGGCGAAAATCGCCCCGGCGACCTCGCGGGCACCCATGACGGCGGCCTTCGCGGCGGGAACCCCTTCGTTTCGCAGGCGGTAGATATTTTCAATCACGACGATGGAGTTGTCGACCAGCATGCCGACGCCGAGCGCGAGACCCGAGAGCGAGATGATGTTCAGCGTGATGTTGCTGAAATACATCAGCACGACGGCGAAGAGCAGGCTGATCGGGATGCTGAAGGCGACGATGACGGTCGGCTTGACGTCCTTCAGGAAGAAGGCGAGCACAACGATCGCGAGCAGGCCGCCGATCAGCAGGTTTTGCAGCACCGAGCCGACGATCAGATGGATGTAGTCGCCCTGGTTCATCAGGGAGGTGAGATGCAGCGAGGCGTCGGCGCCGGTCAGCCGCTCCATCTCCTCGAGAATCCGGTCGGTCACCGCCGAGGTGGAGGAGATCGACTGCTTCTGGAAGGAGAGCATGATGCCGTCGTTGCCGTTGATCCGCGCATAGGATTCGTCGGCGTTGTCGGCGACCTCGACCGCAGCGACGTCGGTCAGGCGGATGTCGCCGATTGATTCGTCCTCCATATGGAAG
>USLV01000257.1 GCA_900555705.1 uncultured Oscillospiraceae bacterium
GAAAGAGGGTGTCGATGACGCGCTGGCCGGTGATGAGCGGCGTATCCGCATAGAGTCGCCGCCCAACCGGGCGGGGGGTGCGGATCGGCCATTGCTGGCAGAGCGACAGCTCGTGCAGAGCGCCGCGGTCATCCCGCAGTGTCACAACCGTGTCCCGCAGGCGATAGCGGCCATTTGGCTTTACCTCTTCGACGACACCCGAGAGGGCGGGCGGCGTCATGCAGCGGTGGGTAATGACAGCGGTTTCGGGACAGGTGGCGTAGACCATACCCGGCTGAAGTCGCTCACCGGGACAAACCGTCACGGTGACTTCCCATTCACGTGTTTCGTCGAGCGGCGGGACCGTGAGGCCGCGGCTGATGAAATCGCCGGACTGTGCCTGGATCGCCTTGAGCGGCCGCTCGATGCCGTCGAAGATGTTGTCCAGAATACCGGGACCGAGCGTCGCACAGAGCGGGCCGCCGCTGGATTCGACCGGTTCGCCCACCCGCAGACCGGTGGTGTTTTCATAGACCTGAATGGTGGTCTGACGGTCGTTGATGCCGATGACCTCGCCGACCAGCTTTTCTTTGCCCACCAGCACCATTTCCATCATGGACAGGCCGGTGTTGCCGAGCAACGTGACCACCGGGCCGTTGATGCCGTGAATGCGGTTGTTCATGGAAAATCCCGCCTTCCTGAGTTTCGTGATACCGATCAGCCCTCGACAACGAGGCCGGAATGCTCGGTGAACCATTCCTGCTGATCCGCGAGCCGGGTATCAAAGGTGTTGTCGATCATGACGCCGGCCTGCATGTTGACGGCACGGATGCCGCCGATCCGAATGTCGTCCGCAGCCTCGATTGTGCTGCCATCCGGACAGACGACGGAAAGCGCCGGGAGCAGTGCCTCGTCCCGGCGGCAGACGGCGTAGACGGTGCCACGAGCGGGCAGCAGTGTGGCCATCTGCCGGATAGCCGCAGTCATCCAGTCGAGATAGGCCGGTGTGCCCGCGAAATCCACGAGCTTCTCCTGCGCGTGTCCGAAAATGGCGGCCATCATGTCGCGACGGCGGGAGAGCAGCTCCTGACGAGCCTGCATGTCCCGCAGCGACATCTCCCGGCTGAGTCGGCGATGCATCTCTGCCTGTTCCTGCTGGATCAGCAGATAGGAGTCATGCAGAACCTCCTTCTCGGCGGCGTGCAGCCGCTCGCGTCGGAAGTCCTCGACCTCCTCGCGCATCTGGCGGCTTTGCTCCTCGGCATACGCCGTAATAGCCTGTATGAACTTGCCGACCTGTTCCTCGCTGTTTGCCATATACTCACCTCTCCCGGAGACTCAGATTTTGATGCCGATAGCCTCCCGCACATAGCGGGTGATGGAGTCCTTTGCGCGACCGTTGCCGTGGCGATCGGGAATCTCCACGATGAGCGGCGTCGCACGGTTGAGTTTCAGCTCGTCCACAAGCTCGCCGCAGGCGGTGATCAGATGCTCCGTCATCAGGATGACGGCGATATCCGGCCGTTCCATGGCGGTAGTCAGCTGCTGCCGCGCCTCCTCCGGCTCATGCACGACAACCCCCTCGATTCCAGCCAACCGCAGGCCGACCTGGGTGTCCACATTGTCGCTGATCAGAAAGAATTTCATAGGAACACGCCTTACATGACGAGACAGAGAATGGCGATCAGCAGGCCGTAGAGGCCGAAGCCTTCGCCCAGCGCCACAAAGATGATGGATTTACCGAAGGACTTCGGATCCTCCGCTGTGGCGCCGATGGCGGCCGGGGCGCCGCCCGCAACCGCGATGCCGCCGCCGATGCCCGCAAGGCCGACGGCGAGCGCCGCGCCGATGTACTTCATGCCGTTGTCGGCGACCACAGGGACCGCTTCCTCCGTCGCGTCCGAGACGGCAGTGTTTGCGCCCGTGTCACCGGGCGCTGCCGCGACCGGCATGGCGATGCAGATCGCCGCGATCGCGAGAACCGAAAGAAGCTGGAGGGTCATGGCCTTTTTCGGTGCCATACCGCGTTTGACCAGCAGGACGGAGAGTGCCACGGACAGGATCAGCAGGATGACGGGGATGAGCAGATAGATGGTATTCATCAGAACAGTACCTCCCAAAATCAATTGTTGGTTATCGGTATCAGCCGTTGCTGTTTTCGGGGCGGAGCGGGACAAACGCCTTTCCGTCGCCGTTATAGTACCGGCTGAACATCTCATAGAATTCCAGACGCAGCACCTGGATTGCCACCAGCAGCGCCTCCATGCAGAGGACAAGAATATTGCCGACGATAACTGTGACCACGTAGCCAAAGGGGCCGAACAGTCCCGCGAGGGTGAACACCGCCATCATCATGCCCGCATGGATCAGCACAAAGGCGCCGACCCGCAGAAAAGACATGGCGTTGGACATATAGGTCAGCAGGATCTCGAACAGCTCGAAGAAGTTCTGGACGATGAATTCCCCAATCTTCTCCGGCCGCCAGTCCTCCTCACCGGCCGCAAGGCGGCCGAGCGGCTCCCGCAGGAAGATGACGAGCAGCGGCAGCACGATCAGCCCGAGGACATAGGGCGTACTGAGCAGCTCCCAGCCGAACGCCAGCTTACCGCCGAGCCCCGCGACCAGCGCGACGAAGAACACGAGCCCCGCGACGCCGTTCGGCCCGAACAGGCCGCTTTCATAATCCCGCCTCCGCAGGCTGGAATAGATGTTGAGCAGCATCGCAAGCAGGATCAGCGTCAGGCCGATGACCACAGCGGCGAGAATGATGTTGACCGCCATGGAGGGGTTCATCACCTCGATCGGCTTTTCCTCGAGTCCGAAC
>USLV01000258.1 GCA_900555705.1 uncultured Oscillospiraceae bacterium
CTTCTTGTACGCCAGCGGGGAGAGAATACCCAGCCGGTTCAGCTCAGATGCGATCTTGGAGGCGCTTGCGCCCTCCAGCCGCATACGGAAAATGTCGCAGACAACGCGGGCGGCGTAGGGGTCAGGGACGAGCAAGTTCTTGTTGTCCTCGGCTTTCATGTAGCCGTACACCGGGAAAGCGCCGACGAAATCGCCGTTGCGCCGCTTCACGTCCAGAGAAGAACGGGTCTTGATGGAAATGTCCCGGCAGTAGGCTTCGTTCATAATGTTCTTGACCGATACGGTCAGATCATCGCCGCTGTCGTGGGCGGTGTCGATGCTGTCGGTGATAGCGATGAAACGCACCCCGTAGGCCGGGAATACCCGGCGCAGATACCGGCCTGTTTCGATGTACTCGCGCCCTAAGCGGGAGAGGTCTTTTACAATGACGCAGTTGATGTTGCCATCGGTGACATCCTGCATCATTTCCTTGAAGGCTGGGCGGTCAAAGATGATGCCGCTGTATCCATCGTCGATCTTTTCGGAAACGACCTCAATATCCGGGTTGCGCTCTACAAAGTTTTCAATGAGCTTGCGCTGATTGGAAACGCTGTCGCTTTCGCTGGAATGATCGTCGGTGTAGGACAGGCGGATATAAGCGGTAGCTTTGTATTTAGGCATGAAAAAGCACTCCTTTCTCCCGGACTGCTCCCGCATGAAAAGAGTGGTTATCTGGCTATTTGGTTTTCATCCTTTTCCACACCGATCATAGCACTCTCTGCGGAAAAAAGCGAGGATGTCGCTCAGCGCAAAATGCCTTGCAGACATTCCTCCAACGTAACGCCGTTCCCGGCAAAGCAGGCGTTTACCACGAAATCGCCGCAGCGGAAGCGGTAAGGATTTTTGATCTGGCGGATAAAGGCGGCAATGCGTTCTTCCTTGGGAAGATTTTTGTCAACAGATACTTCCCGGATGTCCACCAGCTCATCCGTGGGGATTCGGGATTCGTTCGGCGTTGGCTGCATCATGGCGATCTCCTTTCTCGGTTTGGTGGGTTTCCTCAAGGTCACATGAATACGCTGACGGGGAAGCCCGTCAGCGCATGGTATCTGACTTTGAGAGGCGGCTGTGCGGGCAGAATTGGAGCCACATAACATAATGGCGAATACCGGCGCAGCCGCTCTGCTTGTCCATTTGAGAAGATCCATCCTATTTGCTGAACCGGCTGGGTATCCTTTCCCCGCTGGCGTACAAGAAGAACAACGGCCTGCCCTACGCGAAAAAGGGCTATGCGGACAAGGCCGACTGCAAGTGGTCGGCTACCACCATCATCCGCATCTTGCAGGACGAAACCTATACCGGAACGCTGGTGCAGGGCAAACAGGGTACGCCGCATTACAAGATCAAGCAGATGGAGCAGCGCCCCGCCTCCGAGTGGGTGCGTGTCCCGGATGCCCACGAAGCGCTGATCGCCCGTCAGGATTTTGAGTTGGTGCAGCGCATCAAGGGGCTGGATACCCGGACTTCTCCCAACGAGGACACGGTGTACCTGTTCTCCGGTATTCTGATCTGCGGGTGCTGCGGAAGCCGCATGACCCGCAAGACCAACCGCGCGAACGGCAAGGAGTACCACTACTATTATTGTCCTACCGGCAAGAAAAAGGGCTGCGCCCATCCGGTCATGCTGAAAGAAAGCAGCCTGATCGACTGTGTGCGGGACAGCCTGAAAGCCTATATCGGCAATATTGCTTCTCTGGAGGCGCTGCTGACCGGCATTGACCAGACCAGCATCAATCAGGCGCTTGCCAAGGAATACAGCGACCACATCACCGACAACGAGCGCCGGTTGGAGCAGGTGCTGGAGTTCAAGGCACGGCTTTATGAGAGTCTTGTGGGGGGTATGCTTACCAAGGAAGAATACGCTTCCTATAAGGCAAAGTACACCAAGCAGGCCGAGGACATCCGCGAGAGCGTCCGCGTTCTCAAGGAAAAACTCACGGAGGTGCTGGAAAACCGGAGTGAGCGCAACCGCTGGATTTCACAGTTTACGCAGTTCTCCACGCTGGAAACCTTAGACCGCAGGGCGCTCATTCACATGGTACAGAGCATCCGCGTCCGTGGGAAGAAGGAGCTGGATATTACCTTTACCCATGAGGACGAATACAAAAAGGCGTTGCAGCTTCTGGCGCTGGCAGCGCAGCAGAAAGATTACGAACAGAGAAAGGTGGGCTGAGCATGGCAAGGAAAAGCAGAAAAGAAACGGCTGCGGTGGCCGTGCAGGAGGCTGACGCCGCTTGCCGCGCCGCGATCTATGTCCGCCTTTCGGTGGAGGATACCCACACGCACAGCGTATCCATTGAAACCCAGCAGATGATTATTGCCCGCTATCTGGAGCAGTACCCGGAGATCAGCGTGTACGATACCTACATTGACAACGGCGCGACCGGGACAAACTTCCACCGTCCGGGCTTTCAGCAGATGCTCTCGGATATTGAGGCCGGTCATGTCAACTGCGTCATTGTGAAAGACCTCTCCCGTTTGGGGCGGAACACCATCGACACCGGCTACTACATCGAACAGTATTTCCGCATCCGTAATATCCGCTTTATTGCGGTCAATGAAAACTTCGACACCGCCGCCCCAGAGGATGCCCATTCCGGTATCATCATTCCGCTGCGGAACATGATAAACGAAGCCTACGCTTTGGACATCGGGCGCAAGATCAGGGCGCAGCAGCGGCAGGCCATGAAGGACGGCAAGTTCATCGGTGCGCGTACTCCCTACGGCTGTCTCTTATACACATCTCCGAGCCC
>USLV01000259.1 GCA_900555705.1 uncultured Oscillospiraceae bacterium
CCCGCAGTGCCAAGACGTCGATTCCCGCCGCTTCGGCTTCGTCTATGTAGGCGCCCACCCTGATATCGGCGACGTCGAATATTGCTGCCTCTTCCTCGTAGTCTCTCGAACCGATTCCGAAGAGGTGCCAACCGTCGCCGAATACGCCGTCGTTGGCCCAATCGGTCGCCCAGGTACCGACCGTTGTCACCGATACAAAATAGACGAGAAACATCACGACGGCGAAAATCGGCAGCGCGGCCCAGCGATTGGTTACCACCCGGTCGATTTTGTCCGAGATGCTGCCTGCCTCCCGGTTTTTCCGGATATGGCAACGCTGGATGATCGAGGTGATACAGGCATATCGCCCGCCTGTGATGATGCTCTCGCTGTCGTCCTCAAGGGTGGCTTCCACCGCCTGAATCACATCCGTCACATCCGGCAGCGGCCTGTCTGTATTCTCCGCAATACGGCTGTCCCGCTCGAACAGCTTGACCGCATAAAACCGCCGCTGTTCCTCCGGAACGTCGTCCAGTCGGCTTTCGATTTCGCTGAGCGCAGCTTCCACCCGTTCGTCAAAACGACAGACGGGCGCTGTGACCGGTTGCCCGGCGACAGCCATCGCCTGATTGACCGTTTCCGTCAGGCCGGTTCCCCGAAGCGCCGAGATCGCCACAACCGCACAGCCGAGCGATTTCGCCAACGCCTCCAACCGGATGATATCGCCCCGTTTCTCGACGCTATCTATCATATTGACAGCCACTACGAGCGGGATACCGAGCTCGAGCAGCTGTGTGGTGAGATAGAGATTTCGTTCGAGATTGGTGCCGTCCACGATGTTGAGGATCACGTCGGGACGCTCACCGGTCAGATAGTTCCGCGCGACCACCTCTTCCAGCGTGTAGGGCGAGAGAGAATAGATGCCGGGCAGGTCGGTCACGGTGACGTCTTCATAACCTTTCAGTCTGCCTTCTTTTTTCTCCACTGTGACACCCGGCCAGTTCCCAACAAATTGATTGGAACCGGTCAGCGCGTTGAACAGTGTGGTTTTGCCGCTGTTCGGATTGCCCGCCAGCGCAATGGTGATGGCCATTTGTCTGTCCTCCTTATCTGGATGTTAGCCAAAACTAACTAACGATGAAAAAATATTGTGGCGTTTTCCCCGTGTTTGCCGGACTACTGTACCTCAATCATCGCCGCATCCGCCTTGCGAAGCGAGAGCTCATAGCCCCGCACCGTCACCTCCACCGGATCTCCCAGAGGCGCCACCTTTCGGACATAGAGGGTGGTTCCTTTGATGATTCCCATATCCATGATGCGCCGTCGGACGGCACCCTCACCGGTGATGCGGACAACCGTCACCGTCTGTCCGCAGGGTATTTCCTGCAATGTGTGCATCGTTCCTGACTCCTTTCTGTCAAATCATGATTTTGCCAGCCATTTCCCGATTGATCGCCACACGCGTATCCTTTATGTTGACGATCAGATTGCCGCCCGTTCGGGAGACGATCGTGACAGCGGCACCAGTCACAAATCCAAGGGATGCGAGAAAACGACGGACTTCCTCCGTCCCGCCGACACGTCGGACAATCCCCTTCTCTCCTGTATCCGCCATTGCCAGAGGCATATGGATTCACCTTCTTTCCGGAAGTTAGTCTTAACTAATCCGCGGATATGTTAGCATAGACTAACGATTTCGTCAAGAGGTTTTGGAAAATTTTTATTTTGGGATAAATGCTTCTCGGCGTGCCGATACTAGAAAAAAGTGGTGAAGAAAGGAAACGCAGGGTATGACACCTCAGTTTTTTACGGATGAGAACAATCGGATAATGGTGATGACGGTCGATGGCTGCGGGACAGTAGACACATTCGCCCGATTGGAGCCCAATACGTCCGAGGGAGCGGCAGAGAAGCATCTGCCGGTGGTGGAGCGGACAGGAGACAGTCTGACGGTCAAGGTCGGCAGCGTGTACCATCCGATGGGAGCGGAGCACAACATCAGATGGGTTTATCTCGAGACGGAGAAGGGCGGACAACTACGCTGTCTATCTTCGGAAGGAGAGCCGGTCGCGGAATTTCGGATAGCACCGGATGACGCTCCCATCGCCGTCTATGCCTATTGCAATCTGCACGGGCTCTGGAAAACCGTTCTTTAATCGGGTGAACAAAAATGTGGGGAGAGCTTTTGCTCTCCCCGCATTTTTACCGAATATCGCTGCGCAGAATGGCATACATAGCCATATCCCGAAAGACGCCGTTTATGCCGACATATTGCCGCAGTGTCCCCTCATAGCGCATGCCGGATTTTTCAAGCACGCGCGCCGAGGCGGGGTTCGCGGTCATCGCCTGTATTCGATTGCAGTTCGCCATCTGAAAACAGCGGTGGATCATGGCAGTTACCGCCTCGGTCGCATAGCCTCGATTGCGCTGGGCGGGGTGAATCCAGTAGCTGAGTTCTACGCGGGCAAACTGCGGCATTCGGTCCAGCGTGATTGCGCCAATCAGGGTCGAGCACTCCCGTTCGGTGATGGCGAGCGTGCGGAACATACCGGACTGATATTCATCTGTCAGCAATCGGAGATATCGCCGGACAGCCTCGATATCGAGAAAGCCGTCACTGTGCATCTGATGCACATCGGGGCAGGTCATGGCCTCCAGCATCCGCTTGTCGTCTGTCGGGACAAATGGACGGATTGCCAGGCGCACGCTTTGCAGTTCCATAGCGTTCCTCATTTCTGCCGACCGGCATACCAGCTGTCTCTTATACACATCTGA
>USLV01000260.1 GCA_900555705.1 uncultured Oscillospiraceae bacterium
CCGCCAGAATCTCAAGTTTTTTGTTCAGACTGTTGCGCTCCTCGATCAGCGCGGACACGGTGTCGGCGCACTGGTCGATAAACACATCGACCTCCGTCGTCTTATACCCGCCCAGGGATTTGGTAAATTCCACATTGCGGATATCCTCCACTGTCAGCATTCGGAAAGCCTCCCTCTCATCATTCAGATATACTGCTGTATTCTTACAAACAGCCGCCCTTTTTTGGTCGGCGGCCCGATCTTTTCGAGCAGAAACCGGCCCTCTCCCCGGACCGAAAACAGATCGCCCTCCCGCACCTCAGCGGAAACCGACTCACAGAGGCGATGGTTCACCATCACCAGTCCTGCGGCAATCCGGCGGGCTGCTTCCTCTCGGGAACAGCCGATGCAGATTCGCAGCACCGCATCCAGCCGCGGCGACGCGACCGTATCCGTCCGCTCACGAAAGCTGTGCGCGACCGGCAGCTCTCCTTCAAACGGCACCACCGCCGAGACGCCCTCTCCGCCGACGCGGGTTACCTGCTCACAGAGAAACGGGGCGAGTTCTTCGCGGACAAACACGACGGCAATCCCCTGTCCGCAGAGGATGTCGCCCAGCTTGTCGCGGCGGACACCGCAGGCGAGCAGTGTCCCGAGGAAATCCCGGTGGGACAGCGCGGCCTGAGCCCGGAAGGAAAACCCGATCGGTAGCAGCGGAAAGGCCGCCGGATCCGGCGACAGGAAATCCGGGAATACCCCAAGAAGCGTCCGCTCCGCCTCCTCATGGCCGCCCCAAAACAGAGCATTCGCCCCGCCACACTGCGCAGCAGCAGCCTCTGCGACACCGCGCCCGCGCTCGTCGAGAAAGCCGACAAAGCAGGGATAGCCCCGATCCGCCGCGAGACGGCAGGCATCCTCTACCCGTGCGCGCAGCAGCGCATCCTCTGCCGCGTCACTTCGGTTAGAAGTAGAGCCCATTGTTCTCCAGCTCGTCGAGCAGGTCACCCATGATCCCGACGTTATAGGGCGTGATGATAAACGTGCAGTTCGCGACCTTTTTGATCTGGCCGTCATTCGCATAGGCCACACCACTCAGGAAGTCGAGGATCCGTCGTGCGACGTCCTTGTTCGCGGATTCCAGATTCAGCACAACCGTGCGCTTGGCATTGAGATGATCCGCCACTGTGCTGGCATCGTCGAAGCGCTCGGGCTTGACCAGCACCACCTGCAGCTGCGCGGTCGCATGGATGTTGACCACCTTGTTACTGCGCTTGACCGCATCAACCGGCGTCTCGTCGTCGATGGTGTCGCCCTTCGAGACGAAGTCCATACCGACCTCTTCCTCCTCGTATTCCTCATCCTCGTCCGGATTGCCCATCCACTTCTTGATATTGTCCATAAAGCTCATTGCTCAAAACCTCCTAATTGGTATAATTCCTTTTTCCAAAAATAGCGGAGCCGACCCGCACCATGGTGGCGCCCTCGAGAATGGCCTCGCGATAATCGTCAGACATCCCCATCGAGAGGATACCGATATCTCTATTATCCCTGTTTTTCCCCGGTATGTCAATAAACAGTTTATACAGTTTTGCGAAATTTCGCCGCTTTTCCGTTTCTGTGTCGGAAATCGGCGGAACCGTCATGAGTCCGCGGACACGAATCGACGAAAGCGGCGCAATCTCCGCCAGAAAATCATACAACACGTCCGGTGCAACACCGGATTTTGCCTCTTCGCCGCCGATGTTGACCTCGACGAGAATATCCGTCACGAGGCCACGTTTTCGGGAAGCGGCGTCGATGGCCGAGGCAAGGCGGAGACTGTCGACCGACTGGATCATATCCACCTGTCCGACGATTTTCTCCACCTTGTTGGTCTGAAGATGGCCGATCAGATGCACCGCCCGCAGCGATTCCAGCTCGAGCGTCTCCCGCTTGCCGAGATATTCCTGCACCCGGTTCTCGCCGATTTCGTCGAGGCCGAGGCGGATCGCCTCGTTCATCCGCTCGGGCGGCACGGTTTTGGTGACGCCGAGCAGCGTAACCGCGTCCGGGCTCCGGCCACAGGCAGCGCAGGCATCCGCAATCGAGAGCTGTACCCGGTCGAGATTGTCTGCAAGGACGCTATTCGAGGATTTTTCCATCATAGAGATCCTTCCCTCCTATCACCATATCGTCATACAGCTGCAAATAGTCGTCGTCATCCCGAATTTCACAAATCGAGTAGTTGTCGTTTTCACTATGGTAAAGCACATGCACCTTACGAAACTCGATGATAGTGCCCACCCGCACATAGACACCGGCTTCGTTGTTGTCGTTGAACCGCAGCGCCTCGTCCGGCACCCGCAAACCATTGTACTCCTGCACAAGAATTTGCAGCGGCTCCTTCCGTATGCTGGAGAGCGCCTCCGACATGTTATCACATTCGAGGATCACCGCCGCCTGGCCGGACTTGTCCTTGTTGACCGCCACAACCCGGACCGGAATTGGATCGCCGGAAACAAAAGGCAGCAAAACGCTGATCTGCCGGCCGCCGCCGAGCTCCGTCACCTTTTCGGACGGCGCCACACAGGCGAGATACCATTTATAATCCCCGGCCATCTTGCCGATATAGCCCGTCGGAACAGCGGGCTCGGCAGACAGCGCCCCGGACACCTGCTCCACGGTCAGACTACCGACTCCATCCGCCTTAAGCAGCGTCTCATAGCCGTCCACCTCATCGATAACTGTCTCTTATACACATCTCCGAGCCCACGAGACCTCTCTACATCTCGT
>USLV01000261.1 GCA_900555705.1 uncultured Oscillospiraceae bacterium
CCGTCGACCTCTAGCGTGACAGGCTAGCGTTCTAACCAGCTGAACTACCGGGCCAGAGCCTGTTGCATGCCGCAGCAGCAACGTGATATATTATATCGGGCGAAGCGCCGATTGTCAATATCTTTTTTCAATTTTCTCCGAAATATTTGTCGAGGGTGGTTCGCGAAAATAGTCGGCAAGCGGAACCGGCCCTGCGATGGTCTCCCGTCCGGCAAAGAGAACACCGTCCGGTCGGGACTGATAGATCCATTTGACCAGTCGGATAATCCCGCCTGAGAGCTCCAGCGCCGTGACGCTGCCGGGATGCACGGCACTGCCGTCGTTAAAATAGCGCGTCTCGCCCGGCGGAGGTAGTGAGGGGCGATGGGTATGCCCAGCGACAAGGATCAGCGGTTTGTCCTGGGCCCAACCGGCGAGCTTCCGCTCGACGCGTTGCTGTTTCCGATAATTTTTGGCGGCGCTGGTGGGGTCGTGAAAGCCTGCCAACTCGAGTGGTCGCCAGAGGCGGCGAACCAGCGCCCGCCCAATCCGCCAAAGCCGGTCGTTAAAAAAGTCCGCCTGATGCCCATGGACAAGCAGCAGCTCGCCGCCGCTTGGCTGGTGCTGTAGCACCAGCCCCTCATGCACACGAATGCCGGGGAACAGGGGATGGCAGCGACATCGGCAGTCATCCGGGCATTCCGACAACCCGGCGGCAAATTCTGCCTCCCGTTTGCGAATATCGTGGTTGCCGAACAGCATATACAGCCGGTTCTCCCGATAGAGCTGTGCAAGCAGATGAAAGACCGGGCGGTGCATGGCAAGGATGGTCTGCATCGACGAATTTTCCCAGAGCTCGTCGCCGTCCCCGAGCTCAATATAGGTATATCCCTCAGCGGCATAGCGCTGAAGGGCGGCACCGTAGAGTGCCTGATTGCGGGCGAAATTGTCCGCCCAGCTGCCGTCTCCCCGGTGACAGTCGCTCATCAGCACAATGCGGCTGCCGTCATCGATGGAAATCCGCTCCGCCGTTCGCAGGACGGCATCCAGCCGCCGCTTTGTGCGGCTCACGGTTTGTCCTTTCCGACCGCTGCCATACCATAGAGGGTGCGGGGGCGGCCAAGGCGGAGGGCCTCCCCATACAGACCCGGATGCTTCTCCCGCAGGCAGGCAAGCTGTTCCGGTGCGTGGACAATGCCGTCTGTGATGGTGCGGTAGAGAGCACAGAGCCGTTGATTGCGCCGCTGCATCATCTGCGCCAGTTCACCGTCGCGTGAGAACGGCTGTTCACTGTGTGGATTTGTGAAGGTCAGCCGTACCCGGCGGCCCTTTGTCCGGAACTCTTCCGGCGTATAGCCGCAAGCGGCCAGCGCGTCGGTAAAGGCGCGACACATCGACCGACTTTTCAGCAGCAGTTCGATATAGGCAGTCAGCTGCGCCGGTTCAGAGAACTCACCGAGCACAAAACCGGTCAGCCACCAGTGCCGCTCCCTCCGTTTGAACAGCGTGCGTGATCCCTTCAGCAGTGTCAGGGCGACCGGCAGTTCCTCCTCAGACGCGGCGCTGACAAAGGGGAGAAGGGCGTCCGGCAATTCGGAAAGCGACGCGGAATAAATGCCGACCTCCGCACCGGTGCAGAGACCGTATTGCCCCTTCCAGAACTCGATCAACCAGCGGCGGCCATCCCAGTCGAAATAGACCGGCTCACTGTCGAGATACAGCCCGAGCGGCGCGGCCGCCTCGTCAAAAGCACGGCAATAGCCAAAGTCCCGCTGCCAGGCGTCGTGCCGTGCGACGAAGATATCCTGCGACTCATTGTAGGCGAAGCCACTGTCCGCGAGCAGCGCCTCCAAGGGTTGTTCCGGCCGTCCGGCCCGCCTTTTCCAAACCAGAAGCAGCGCGAGCAGGCAGAGCGCGCCGCCGATCAGAATCCAGAGCATGTGTCCCGCCTCCTTCCTTATATACCTATTCAACAGATTGGAAAAATGTGCCGTCGGATTCAAAACACGGGTTTTTGGGATTTTTTGAGAGTGAACCCTTGCGTTTTCCCTATGAAAAATGCTATACTGTCATATAAGTTTATAAAAAAGGAGACGGATGATTGATGTTTGCCGATATGATGGATACTATTGGCTTTGTCAAAGCAGCCGACCCGGCAGTCGGCGAGGCGATGGAAAAGGAGTTGCTGCGTCAGCGCCGCAATCTGGAACTGATCGCTTCGGAGAATATCGTTTCTCCGGCTGTAATGGCGGCGATGGGCAGTGTGCTGACCAACAAATATGCCGAGGGCTACCCGGGCAAGCGCTATTACGGCGGCTGCCAGGAGGTCGACGTTGTGGAGGATATCGCCAGAGAGCGGGCCTGCCGCCTTTTCGGCGCGGAGCATGCCAATGTCCAGCCACATTCCGGCGCACAGGCGAACCAGGCGGCTTATTTCGCGCTGATCGAGCCGGGTGACACCGTGCTCGGCATGAATCTTGCCCATGGCGGCCATCTGACCCACGGTTCCCCGGTTAATTTTTCCGGCAAGCTCTATAACTTCGTTCCCTACGGCGTGGACGAGGAGACCGGCTATATCGACTACGACAAGGTGAAGACGCTCGCGATGGAGCACAAGCCGAAGCTGATCGTGGCGGGCGCGAGTGCCTACTGCCGCGAGATCCGGTTCGACCTGCTGCGCGAGATCGCGGATGCCTGCGGCG
>USLV01000262.1 GCA_900555705.1 uncultured Oscillospiraceae bacterium
ACGCATATAGAATGCCTTGATTTCCTTCGGATAATCCGTCACAAAGACCGGGCCATGGAAGATCTGCTCGGTCAGATAGCGCTCGTGCTCGGTCTGGAGATCGCAGCCCCAGAAAACGGGATATTCAAACGAATCCTTGTGCTGCTCGAGCATCGCCACCGCGTCGGTATAGGTCACCTGTGCAAAGGTGGCGTCCGCCATTTTTTCCAGCCGCTCGAGCAGTCCCTTGTCGAAGAAATCGTTGAAGAAACGCAGCTCGTCCGGGCAGTTGGCCAGCAGATGCCGCACCACGTGCTGCAGCATATCGCCCGCAAGCTGCATATCGTCCTGCAGATCGGCAAAAGCAATCTCCGGCTCGATCATCCAGAACTCTGCGGCATGCCGCGGGGTGTTGGAGCGTTCGGCGCGGAAGGTCGGGCCGAAGGTATACACTTTCCCGAACGCCATCGCCATACACTCGGCGGCGAGCTGGCCCGAAACGGTCAGCGCTGTACGCTTCCCAAAAAAGTCCTGGCTATAGTCGACGCTCCCGTCCTCGCCGCGGGGCGGCTCAGCGGGATCCAGTGTCGTCACCTGGAACATCTCTCCCGCGCCCTCGCAGTCGCTGGCCGTGATGAGCGGGGTATGGGCATAGACAAAACCGCGCTGATGGAAAAACTCATGGATCGCAAACGCACAGGCGGAACGCACACGGAACACGGCACCGAAGGTGTTGGTGCGGGGCCGCAGATGCGCAATGGTGCGCAGATATTCCATCGAATGCCGCTTTTTCTGAAGCGGATAGTCCGGCGTCGACGCGCCCTCTATCTCGATATGGTCGGCATGCAGCTCAAACGGCTGCTTCGCCTCCGGAGTCGGCACAAGCTCACCCTCAACGCGGAAAGCGGCACCGACATTCTGCTTTGCGATCTGCTCAAATTCCGACAGACGGCCGGTTTCCATGACCACCTGAAGATTTTTCTGGCAGCTGCCGTCGTTGAGCTCTATAAAGCCGATGGATTTCGAGACGCGCAGGGTGCGCGCCCATCCACATACCGTCACAGTTTTGCCGGCCCAGAGCTCGCTGTCCGCGAAGAGGGCGGCAATTTCGGTTCGTTTCATGGTCTACCTGCTCCTTTTTGCCGATTTTCGATTAGTATAACACGCTTTCCAGAAAAATACAATCTCTGTCGTCGATTTCCTGTGATATATCTTACCTTATATTATGTCACCATGACGAAAAATCATGAGAATATCTTTACACCGCCGGATTGTTCTGGTATACTGAAGAAAAAACGGGAGGCGGCACTTTTGCTGAACCAACACGATATCACGGCATTGATGCTCGAGCGGCAGCATCTGCTGCATCCGGCAGACGAAACCGAATACTGCGCGCTCTATCGCGACACCTCGCCCGGCCAGAATGTGTACTGGTGTGGTTTCGGCCAGCCGCCGATTCTTGTTTTTCGTGCCGCTTTTGATGATATGGCCTTCAACCGTGAGCGGCAGCGACAGCGTGAACTGGTCAAAGGGCGTTTTCAGGGCGGCAATCTCGGCTGGATCGAAGCGGCGGATATGGAGCTATTCGCCTGCGCTTTCCGCCGCCCGCTCGACCGGCCGACCGATATCCAGCGCCTGCTGCTTGAGTTGATTGAGCGGGAGGGCCCGCTCACCATCCAACAGATGAAAGCGCTTACCGGCCTGCTTGTCAAAGAGATCACCCCTGCCCTGCACCGTTTGCAGCAGGCCTTCCTCCTCTATGAGGATCAGTACGATGGCGAATGGGATCGGGGCTGGTATCGCTTTTCCGAGATGTTTCCCACCGTTTCCTTCGATCGCTATACAAAGGCGGAGGCGATAACTGAGCTGCTGCGGCGCCTCGTCCGGCGGCATGTCTGGATCAACGCCGATATGGCACGCGCTTTCTATCAGTTCCCGCTTCGGGAGATCCGGAGCTGCCTCGCCGCCATGGAAGCCGACGGGGAACTGATCGCCTTTGAAAACGGGTTCCTGCTCGCGGAGGATGAAGCCCTGCTGCGGTCGCAGCAGTTTGAACTGCCCGAGAGCCTGTTTGTCCTGCATCGCAACGACTGTCTTGTGAAGGTGCAGGAACCAATTCTAAAGGAACGCTATCGCCGTCCGGGCTGTGATATTCTGCAATTTCTTCTGATCGATGGGGCATTCCACGGCGCGGTTCTCGGTCACTTCAAAAATGGGCCATATGTACTTGAGGATGTCGTGGTGGACGCAGGCTATGAGAACCGTCGGAACGCAATTGTCGAAGCGGTTCGGCGGGAAAATCCGGCTGCCAACCCACTGCCCTGCTTCATGGGTGAGCCACTTCAGGATACTATGTAATAAAGAGGATAGGATATGACGGATTATCGTACACTGTCGGCGGACGAACTGATCCCCTCTCTTTTTGCGGGCTTCGACCGCTATCAGGAGGTACGGCGCTGCTGGCGGAAAGAAAACGGCGACTGGATACTTCGGGACATCGCTTTCGTCGAGCAGTGGGATGCCAGGGACTACGCCCGGCTGACCACAGCGCTTGCCGACACCATCCGACGAGGCGGCATTGTGCTCGGCGCGTTCCGTGAAGGGCGGCTTGTCGGCTTTGCCTCGCTCGAAAGTGGGGTGTTCGGCGGCGAACAGGGCTATATTCCTGTCTCTTATACACATCTCCGAGCCCA
>USLV01000263.1 GCA_900555705.1 uncultured Oscillospiraceae bacterium
GGGAGGCGCCTCATTGGCGCCGAGACGATGGTCGTTGCCTGCGCCGGCTGCGGAGATGCGCAGCAGCTCCGGATAGTCGTCGACCGCCTTGATCATGGCGCAGAGGAAGAGCAGGAATTGCGCATTTTCATAGGGAGTTTCGCCCGGTTCCAGCAGGTTGACGCCGGTATCGGTGCAAATCGACCAGTTGTTGTGCTTGCCGCTGCCGTTGACCCAGTCGAACGGCTTCTCGTGCAGCAGGCAGACCAGTCCGTGACGAGCCGCGACCTTTTTCATCATCTCCATCGTGAGCTGGTTGTGGTCAGTGGCGATGTTGGTGGTGGTATAGATCGGGGCGAGCTCGTGCTGGCCGGGAGCCGCCTCGTTGTGTTCGGTTTTGGCGAGGATCCCGAGCTTCCAGAGTTCCTCATCCAGTTCCTTCATGAATGCCGCAACGCGGGATTTGATCGCGCCAAAATAGTGGTCGTCGAGCTGCTGGCCCTTCGGCGGTTTCGCGCCGAACAGCGTGCGGCCGGTATAAACGAGATCCCGTCGGCGGTCATACATGTCCCGGTCGATCAGGAAATACTCCTGCTCGGGACCGACGGTCGTCTTGACGATCGAGACGTCGGTGTTGCCGAAGAGACGGAGCAGGCGGAGCGCCTGCCGGTTGAAGGCCTCCATCGAGCGAAGCAGCGGCGTCTTTTTGTCGAGCGCCTCACCGCCGTAGGAGCAGAAGGCAGTCGGAATACAGAGCGCGCCGTCCTTGATAAAGGCATAGGAGGACGGATCCCAGGCGGTGTAGCCCCTGGCTTCGAAGGTGGCGCGCAGGCCACCGGAGGGGAAGGAGGAGGCGTCCGGCTCGCCCTTGACCAGTTCTTTCCCGCTGAACTCCATGATGACTGAGCCGTTGCCCGCAGGGGAGATGAAGCTGTCGTGCTTTTCCGCCGTAATACCGGTCAACGGCTGGAACCAGTGAGTAAAATGCGTGGCGCCTTTTTCAATCGCCCAGTCTTTCATCGCGTTGGCGACGACATTGGCCACTGTCGGGTCGAGGGATTTGCCGATATCCATGGTCTTGCGCAGCGCCCGATAGGTCTCCTTCGGCAGCCGCTCCCGCATGACGCTGTCGTTGAACACCATGCAGCCGAACATTTCGGGAATATTGCTCATATTCATAGCTCCTTCGCAAAAAAGAGTGCTTACAGAAAAAAACGCCACGAAGAACGTCCTCGCAGCGCTCTGGCTGAACTATATAAAAGCAGTATATAGCAGGGATGCGGGTTTGTCAAGGTTGGAATCCGGCCAACTGACAGGCAGGATTTTGTAGGAATTTCCAAAATCCCGAGGAAATCGTACAAAATCCTCCTAATCTCTTGACAACATGTGCCAGAATTGGTAATAATAAAAACGAGTACTATATTTTGAGTGAGGATGAAAATAGAATGGATAAAATTGCTGTATTGATTCCCTGTTACAATGAGAGCCAGACGGTCGAAAAGGTCATCCGGGATTTTCGGGAGGCGCTGCCCGAGGCCACGATCTATGTCTATGACAATAATTCGAGCGATGGTACGGACGAGATTGCCCGGAAAGCGGGTGCGGTCGTCCGCTACGAGTATAAGCAGGGCAAGGGAAATGTCATCCGCAGTATGTTCCGGGACATCGACGCGGAATGCTATCTGATGATCGACGGGGACGATACCTATCCCGCGGAGCATGCACGGGAGATGGTGGAGGTGATTTTGGCCGGTCGGGCGGATATGGTGGTCGGCGACCGTCTCTCTTCGACCTATTTTACCGAGAATAAGCGCCGTTTCCACAATGCCGGAAACGTCCTGGTTCGCAAGCTGATCAACGTTCTGTTCGACAACAATGTCCGGGACATCATGACTGGCTATCGTGCGTTCAGCTTTGATTTTGTCAAGACCTTCCCGGTCATCTCGAAGGGCTTTGAGATCGAAACCGAGATGACCATCCATGCATTGGACAAAAACATGGGTATTGCCAATGTCATTGTGACCTACCGCGACCGGCCGGACGGCAGCGAGTCCAAGCTCAATACCTTCTCCGACGGCTTCAAGGTACTCAGGACGATTGCCCGGCTGTTCAAGAACTACCGGCCGATGCCCTTTTTTGGCCTGATTGCCGCCCTGTTGCTGGTGATTTCGGCCGCGATGTTTATCCCGGTGCTGGTCGCCTATTTCAAGACCGGGCTGGTGGAGCAGTTCCCGACGCTGATTGTCTCCGGATTTATGGCGATTGCAGCGCTTCAGTCCTTTTTCGGCGGCCTGCTGCTCACCGTTATCGCGCAGGGGAGAAAGCAGGAATTTGAGATTCAGATGAATCAGATTCGGTTGCTGAAGAATAAGGGGGAGCAGACGCATGACGGAGAATGAGCAGCAGTCCGGCTTTTTCCGGCGGCACGTCCTCCTGATTTCGCTGTTGCTTGGGTTTGTCTCGCTGTTCGGTGCGGAATTTGCGCTGAAATACAACCTGTCTTCCGTCATGCTCAGCAACAGCGTCCTGTCGCTGCTGGGATATGTGTTAATTGTATGGCTGATCCGAAAAGCTATTTTGATGGCGGATCGGCGTTCACTGGCATTTTCGCTGGTGATGGGGGCGTTGATGGCGGGAGCGCTGGTGATCGGCACCCAGATCTACCGGACGGATAT
>USLV01000264.1 GCA_900555705.1 uncultured Oscillospiraceae bacterium
GTGCTGAGCGAAGGCTATTATGCGGCATACTATCAGCAGGCGCAGCGGGTACGTGCCGCTGTGCGGACGGCGATGCAGGAGGCGCTGCGGGAGGCCGACTGGCTGCTGCTGCCGACCGCGCCGACTGCGGCGTTCCCACTTGGCCGAACCGCGCCGGCAAGTGAGCGCTGGCGCGCCGATCTCTGCACCGTACCGGCCAGTCTGGCGGGACTCCCGGCGGTATCGGTGCCTCGCGGAACGGATCGGCAGGGACTGCCGTTGGGGGTTCAGCTGGTGGGCGCGGCCTTTCAGGAGAAGCTGCTGCTGAACGCGGCGCATTGGCTGGAACAGGGGGGAGAGAAATGAGCGGTTATGAGCTGGTCGCGGGTCTCGAGACGCATGTCGAGCTCGCGACAGCGTCCAAAATCTTCTGCGGCTGTCCGAACCGCTTCGGTGATGCCCCCAACACCCATTGCTGTCCCGTCTGCACCGGCCTGCCGGGGGCGCTCCCGCGCCTCAACCGACAGGCCGTCCGGCTGGCGGTGACGGCGGGGCTGGCACTGGGCTGTGCGGTTCGTCCGGTGTCGTATATGGCCCGTAAGCACTACACCTATCCTGACCTGCCGAAGGGCTATCAGATTACGCAGGCGGAGCAGCCGCTCTGTGAAAACGGGCGGGTGACGCTGCCTGGCGGACGGACGATCCGGATCGAACGGCTGCACATCGAGGAGGACGCGGGCAAGCTGATTCGCCGGGACGGAGAGCTGCTTGCGGATTACAACCGCTGCGGTGTACCGCTGATCGAGATTGTGACCGCGCCGGACTTTCGTGCGGCGGCGGAGATCCGGGCCTATCTCGAATGGCTGCGGCAGACGCTGCGCTGGCTCGGGATCTCGGACTGCCGGATGCAGGAGGGGTCGCTGCGCTGCGACGTCAATCTGTCGGTGCGCCCGGCGGGAAGTATGGCGATGGGGACGCGGGTCGAGCTCAAGAATATGAATTCCTTTTCGATGATCGAGCGCGCGGTAACCTTCGAATATGAGCGGCAGACGACGCTGCTCTCGCGCGGCGAGCCGGTCAGCCGGGAGACGCGGCGCTATGACGAGGTACGCGGGATGACCGAGAGCATGCGCGGCAAGGAGTCGGCGGGGGATTACCGCTATTGCCCGGAGCCGGATCTCGGGCCGGTGGTTGTGACGGCAGCGGAGCTTGCCTCGTTGCGTGCCGCTCTGCCGGAGCTGCCGGATGCGCGCCGGACGCGCTATGTTCGGGAATATGGGCTGGCGGAGCGGGATGCGGCGCTGCTCTGCCGTCATCGGCGGGTGGCGGATTACTTTGAAGAGGCCTGCCTCGGTGTCAGCCCGACTGAGACCGCGCGGCTGCTGCTCGGCCCGATGTTTCGCCGGGTGTCGACCGAGGAGGCGCGTGAAGCGGGGATGCTGCCGCTCCCGGCGGAAGAGCTGCGGACGCTTGTCCGCCTGGTGGATACGGGACGACTCGGCCGCAGCCGCGTCGCGTCCGTGCTGGAAACCATGCTGGAGACCGGCCGGACGGCGGAGGAGCTGCTCGCGGGAGAGGCGCTGGACGCGGTGGCGCCGGAGGCGCTCGAGGCGCTCTGCCGACAGGCGATTGCGGCAAACAACAAGGCGGTCGCCGACTGGCGCGGCGGTAAAACGGCGGCGTTGCAGGCGCTGGTCGGGGCGGTGATGCGTGCCTCCGCCGGACGGGCGGAGGCACGCGAGGCGGCCGCGGTATTGACACGTCTGCTCGGCAATAGTGCGGAGGATAAGCAAAGGGGATAGCCAAATGATCGAACATTTTCTGACCGTGGTGCAGCAGGTGCTGGTGCTGTTTGTGCTGATCGGTGTGGGCATGGTCTGCGGAAAGGGACGGATTCTGAGCCGCGAGGCAGTTCGGAGCTGCGCGGATGTTGTGCTGCTGTTTGCGACGCCCTGCGTCATCATCCAGTCGTTCCAGCGCGAGCTGGATCCGGAGGCGCTGCGAGGACTCGGAATCGCCGCGCTGGCGGCGGTGCTGGTGCATGCCGTCGGGATCGCGCTCGCCCATCTGCTGATCCGCGATCCCGACCGGGCGCGGGAGCGAGTGCTGCGCTTCGGCGTCGTTTTTTCCAACGCGGGCTATATGGCGATCCCGCTGCAGCTCGCGCTGCTCGGGCAGGACGGTGTGTTCTACGGGGCGACCTATGTCGCGGTGTTCAACCTCGTGATGTGGAGCTACGGTGCGGCGCTGATGGGCGGCCGGGAACGGCTCTCGGTGCGCAAGTTGCTGCTGAACCCCGGTGTGATCGGCGCGGCGATCGGGCTCGCGCTGTTCCTTGGTCGGGTGACGCTGCCGGAGGTGCTCGCCGCGCCGGTGGGACATCTCGCTGCGCTGAACACGCCGGTGCCGATGCTGATCATCGGCTATTATCTGGCGGATGCGAAGCTCGGAGAGGCGCTGCGGGACGCGCGCGGCTATCTGACGATTGCCCTGCGGCTGCTGGTGATCCCACTGCTGACCCTCGGAGGAATGGTACTCTGCGGCGTGCGGGGGACGGTGCTGGTGGCGAGCGTGGTTGGGGCGAGTGCGCCGGTCGCGACCGCGACCACGATGTTTGCGGCGAAATTCGATGGCGACGCCCGTCTGTCGGTCAATCTTGTGG
>USLV01000265.1 GCA_900555705.1 uncultured Oscillospiraceae bacterium
CCCGGTATACGCTGACCGGTGAGGGCGGGCTGGCCGCCTCTCTGCTGACCTACGGCGCGACGCTGCAATCCCTCTGCTTTCGCGGCCGGGACATCGTGCTCGGTTTCGATGATCTCGACGGCTATCTCCACATCAGGGGCTCCTATCAGGGCGCGACCATCGGCCGCTACGGCAACCGCATCGCGGGCGGTCGTTTTTCGCTGAATGGCCGGGATTACGACGTCGGCTGCAACGAAAACGGGATGGGACATCTCCACGGCGGCAGTCGTGGCTTCGATAAGCAGCTCTGGACGGCGACGGTACTCGCAGACGACGCGGAGCCCGCCGTCGCCTTCTCCCGCCGTTCGTCCGACGGCGAGGAGGGCTATCCCGGCAACCTCGACGTAACCGTCACCTTTACTGTGACGAAGGCCAATGCGCTGCGCATCGCCTATGAGGCGCGTACCGACGCGGACACCGTGGTGAACCTGACGAATCACGCCTATTTCAACCTGAATGGCTTCGACGGCGGGGACATTCTCGATACCGAGCTGACCATCGCAGCGGATGCGATCACACCGGTGAACGACCGACTGATCCCGACCGGCGAGCTGCGCCCGGTCGCGGATACACCGTTCGATTTCCGGAAGCCAAAGCCCATCGGCCGGGATATCGATGCGGACGATCCGCAGCTCGCGATCGGCGGCGGCTATGACCACAACTATGTGCTGAGCGGAACAGGGCTGCGACCGGTCGCGACCGCCCGGTCGCCCCGCAGCGGCATCGCCATGACCTGTGTCACCGACCAGCCCGGCGTGCAGTTTTACGCAGGCAATTCTCTCGCCGAGGACGCGGGCAAGGGCGGTACACCGCTTTTCCGGCGACAGGGCTTCTGCCTCGAAACCCAGCACTATCCCGACAGTCCCAACCAGTCCGCCTTCCCCTCCACCCTTCTGCGGGCGGGCGAGGTCTATCAAACTGTGACGGAATACCGCTTCTCCTGAAAACCGAAAAGGACAAGGGAGTGCTCCGGGTATCGTTCACCCGGAGCACTCCCTTGTCTGTTATCCTGCGGACGGCTGGCGTCCAAGCTGCGGAACCGGCTCCCGCATCTGCCGGAATTCCCACTGGACAAACGCGATGGCAAGCACAGCGGAAATCGCATCCGCCACCGGAGCGGCATACATCACGCCGTCGATCCCCATCCAAATCGGCAGCAGCAGAATCAGCGGCAGCAGGAAGATGATCTGCCGCGTCAACGAGATGAAGATACCGCGGCCTGCCTTGCCGATGGAGGTGAAGAAATTGGCGGTAATCGGCTGGAGGCCGTTGAGAAAGGTGCAGAACAGGAAGATGCGGAAATAGCTCTCCGCGAACTGGAAATAGGCCTCGCTCCCGGAACCGAAGAGTGAAATGATCTGCCGGGGCAAAAACTGAAAACAGAGGAAGGCGATCGCCGAGATGACCGTGGCGGCCGTCGCCGCCTTCCGATAAGTCTCCTTCACGCGGGCAAAATTCCCCGCGCCGTAATTATAGGAGACGATTGGCTGAAGCCCCTGCGAAATGCCGATGACAAGCGCGAAAAAGAGCATGTTGACTTTCGCGATGATGCCCGCGCAGGCGAGCGGAATGCTGCTGCCGTATGTGGACTGGGTGCCGTAATACGTCAGCGTATTGTTCATGACGATCTGCACCACCATCATCGCCATCTGGTTGAGAAAAGGCGACATGCCGAGTGATACAATCGGCATGCAGTAGCGTCGGGAGGGCGGGCAATCGCGAAGCGTCAGCCGGACCGTCCGGAACCGCGTCAGATAAAACACCACCATCGCCGCCGATACGATCTGCCCGATCACGGTGGCCCAGGCGGCGCCCGCCATCCCCATGTCGAAGCCGAAGATGAAGAGCGGATCGAGCACGGTATTGATCAACGCACCGACCAGATTGCAGAGCATGGAGAATTTCGGACTTCCGTCCGCGCGGATCAGGTTGGTGCCGCCGGTCGTGAGGATCAGGAACGGAAAGCCGAACGAGGTGATGCCGGTATAGGTCAGCGAGTAGCCCAGCGTCTCGCCGTCCGCGCCAAAGGCCAGCATCATGGGTTCAAGAAACAGTCGGACCGCCGCGCAGAGGATCACCCCGAGCGCTACCAGCATCCCGATCGACGCTCCGGCATATCGCCGCGCCGCCTCCATATCCTGCCGTCCCATTGAGAGGTTGAAATTGGCCGCGCCACCGATGCCGCAAAGCAGCGACAGCGCGGTGCAGGTGATGGTCAGCGGAAAGGCCACGTTGGTCGCCGCGTTGCCGACCATGCCGATGCTGTGGCCGATAAAAACCTGGTCCACCATGTTATAAAGCGCGCTGACCAGCATCGCGATCACGCTCGGAACCGCGAACTGGAGCAGCAGGCTGCCGATCTTCTGTTCCCCGAGAGGGTTGCCCTTTGTCGCCATATTGTCTTTCCCCCGTTGTCATATCCCCTGCCCACCGTTTGGCAGAACAGACGGGAGACAGGATGCCCCTGTCTCCCAAGTATATATAGTATACCGCTTTTTTCGCCTGTAAGGCAATGCGAAAAAACGACAAATTTCCGCCCACAGTACAGTTGCTGTCTCTTATACACATCTCCGAGCCCACGAGACCTCTCTACATCTCGT
>USLV01000266.1 GCA_900555705.1 uncultured Oscillospiraceae bacterium
TCTACACTTCTAGCTTCGTCGGCAGCGTCAGATGTGTATAAGAGACAGCTCGACGCCATGGACACCTTCCAGCGCGACGGCGAGATAACAGCCCTCCCGCCACTCCTCCGGCGCGATCCGCAGCGATGCTTTCTGACAGCCGACCACCGGCAGGCAACCGACATGCGGCAGCAGGTTGGAGGCGCGCGCTGCGGGCGTCTCCAGCATCCGGCCGTCCTTTATAAGCGCGATTCGATAGATGCGGTCGAGCGGCTCCGCCATGCGGAGATATCGAATGGTCCCGTGGAGGGGATAGGTCACGCGGCAACGACGTCCCTGCACAGTGTAAAGTGTGTCGACACGTGTCTTGACAACCGGCAGCGTCTCCTGCTCCCGGAGCACCACTATGTCTGCGCCGCCGCTCTCCCGCCAGCAACGGCGGTCGGCGGAGATTTCCACGCGCTCCGGTACAACCTGCGGCCGAATCTCGGCGGTGGTTTCGTCTGTGTCGAAGTAGTCCAGCAGGACGGCATCCGCGTCGAGCGTCCGGCCGAAGTCTACCCGCAGACAGCCGCCCTTCAAGCGCAGGCCGCCGAAGGCGGTTTTGGAGAGACCGTCAAAGAAGGTGTCCTCGCAGCCGTCGAAGGCAAAGGCGGCGTCACAGCCACGCGCACGATAGGTCTGCTGGCCGAAAAAGGCGTCGCGCGCTGCTTTGACCTCCGGGATACCGGTTTCACCCGCGCGGCGGAGGCAGCGCGTCTCGTGGGAATCGTTGTCCGCCGCGAACAGTGTCGCCTCCAGAAGCGCTTCCGACGCCTCCGGAATGTCACAGGCCGTCGTACTCCCGAGCTTTTTGGGTGGGCGCGCAGTGGAATCGAACGCCGCGTTTCGGACGATGCGGATTTTGTCCGGCACATCATCGGTCTCGTGCAGCACCTCATAGGCGCAATCCTCCGGCATGGGGGCGGCCGCGGCGGCGTCACAGACCTCGAGCAGCACGGCGCGGAAGGGCGGCACGACGATGTCCGCCCGGTCGCCGTAGCCAAACCGACCGTAAAGGGTCTCGTAGGGATGGTGGCCGATGACGGCCACCTCTCCGCAGGGGGCCAATCCAATTTGTCCGTCGAGCGGGACAGATATCGTCCGGGGCTCCCAGCTCGGATTGCCGAAGGTCAAAAGGCGGGTGCGGCCGTCGCCGCGCGCAACGGCATTCTGGCCGAAAACCGCCTCGTCGAGCAGCATTCCTTCGGTCAGGATATCGTTGAACCGGCGGTGCAGATTGAAAATGCGGGCGAGACGCGCCTGCTCCCCGTCGCGCAGCAGCCAGGGGTTGCCGTAGATCTCCGGCGCGAGGATCAGATGGCGGTTGAAGGCCTGATAGATGAGGTCGTCCTCGAAATAGTCGAGACAGGAGGAGAGGCAGACGCCGTGATCCTCCGTCAGTCGGCGAAGGCCGGGGACGTTGCCGCGGCCAAAGAGAAAGGCGCGGTTGTGCGGCGCCGTCATGGGATTGACCGCGTGGACGTCGACATAGGTCTCCATCCCCTGCCAGAGGAAGGTCGTCGCATAGGGCTCCGCCTCGCCAAGCTCCAATCGGTGGTTGAGCAGGATGAGATCGGGGGAATAGCGGCGACAATCCTCCAGCGTGCGGATGAAGGCGGTGCGCTTCTCCGGGCGCAGCGGCCCGCAGACCCCGTCCATTTTGAAGAGGGCGAAATGCAGGTCGCGGCAGAGCGACACCAGGAGTTCCTGGCGTGCAGCTTCCTCTTCCGGGGTTTCGCCGTAGCCGTCGGGACCGCACCAGATGCCGAGACGAGTGCCGTTTTCGGCGGCTGCCTCGGCGAGTGGGGCATAGCCGTCCGGATACTGCCGCCGCAGCTTGTCGCTCTGCGCGGTTTCATAGGTGCCGCTCGCACCGTCCAGGTTTCCGGCGTCCCAGGCATAGATGTCGAGCTGCGTGCCGTAGGTCCGGCACAGCCAGGCGAAGTAGGCGAGATTGATGCGGGTCTGCTCCTCGGTGGAACCCTCGTTGGTATTGTTGATCCACGAAAAATACTGGGAACGGGAGGGCGTTTTTTCGTCCGCCCCGGCGGTTCGTCTGTCTTTTTCCATTGTACAAGCTCCTGACGTTATCAAAATAACCGGAAACAGGGCCGCCCGATTGCGGACGGCCCTGCGGGATTACCGGATTCAGGCCTCGTCAAAATCCCAGCCGAGCAGATTGCCGGTCAGGCGGGAGGCAACGGGATCGATGTCGCATGCATCCGTGCGCAGCGCGCTGACCAGAATGTGGCCCGCGCCCGCACGCAGCGAGAAGAGCGGCGTGCCGCCGAACTTCTTGTAGTCGGTCGGCTTGTTGATATAGCCGTGCCACTCGAGCGTCTCCGCGAGCACGCAGACCTCCGGGCTGAAGCGGTCGACGCTGTAGCGTCCGCCCGCCACATAGGGCACCCGGCGTTCGTCGGCAAACCAGGCCGTGTCGAGCGGCTCGAGGCCGTCGAACATCGAACTCTCCGGACGGTTCATCGTGATGATCTCCTGTCGATGGGCGGTGAAGGAAGCCTCCTGGCCGCCGAGAATCGCCTCCGGCAGCGCCTTCTGATCGAGCAGGATGACTTTTCCGCCGGCCTCGGCAAAGGCG
>USLV01000267.1 GCA_900555705.1 uncultured Oscillospiraceae bacterium
TTCGTCGGCAGCGTCAGATGTGTATAAGAGACAGACCGACGCCCGGCTGCTGCTGCAATATGCCGTCGGCAAAATCCACGATTTCGGGAATCCGGACGGGACGACTGCGCCGAGCAGGTCGACGACTGAGCCGACCCGCAAGACGACGACGGCGCCTTCCGCGACCCGGCCGCTGCCGGAGGCCATCGAGGCGGTTATCAGCGACGACCCGAACACCTTCTGCAACCCCCTCAACCTCGCCTACCAGTATCAGGACGGCTACTATTCCCGCGAGGGCGCCGATCCGGCGGCCATCGAGTTCCAGGGCGACTACTATCTGTTCATGTCGCATAACTCCGGCTACTGGTGGTCGAACAATCTGGTCGAATGGAATTTTGTCTATTGCACGATGCCGGAGATCAACAAATTCGCCCCGGCGGTCTGTGTGGTCGGCGACACGATGTATCTGACCCATTCGAACGAGGGCTCAATCTATAAGAGCACCGATCCGAAATCGGGCAAATGGGAATATGTCAGCCATCCGATTGACTGGGGCGATCCGGCGCTGTTCACAGATGACGACGGTCGTGTGTTCTGCTACTACGGCTGCACCAACAATCTGCCGCTCTATGTGGTGGAGCTCGACCCGAACAACAACATGGCGCTGATCGGTGGTCCGACCGAGTGCTTCAACTCCAATGTCTGGGCCCATGGCTTTGAGGTCGGCGGCGACAACAACGACAACCCGAACAGCGAGTGCTGGCTCGAGGGTGCCTGGATGACCAAAAACGACGGCAAATACTATCTCCAGTATGCGGTGCCGGGCACGCAGTATGCGTCCTATGCGGACGGCTGCTATGTGGCGGACGACCCGATGGGTCCCTTCACCTATTGTGAGAACAGCCCGGTGGCCTATAAGTCGACCGGCTTTATGGTCGGTGCGGGTCATGGCTCTCTGATGCAGGATCTTTACGGCAACTGGTGGAAGTTCGACACGGTTTCGATCAGTGTCAACCATGTGTTCGAGCGGCGAGTGATGATGGTGCCGGCCGACTTCGACGAGCATGGCCGGCTGGTTGTCAACAGCGTGCGCGGGGATTATCCGCTCTTTGTGGCGACGCTGAACGAGACGCCCTATGAGACTCCCGGTCCCGACTGGCATCTCGTGTCCTATGGGGCGGATGCCGCCGCTTCCTCCGAGCTGAATGCGGCGCATGCGGCCGGTAATGCGGCAGACGAGAGTATACGCAGCTGGTGGAGCGCAGAGACCGGTGATGTCGGCGAATGGCTACAGCTCGATCTCGGCAAGCTCTGCTCGGTCAGCGCGCTGCAGGTGAATTTTGCGGATCAGGATGTCGAGAATATCCGGGACCGGAACAACACCTTCGTCTACAACTACACCGTCGAGTTTTCCCAGGATGGGGAGACCTGGTATCCGCTCGTGGAGCATACCGGCTATGAGGGCGCGGCTTTGACGGCGGTGGATACCCCCCATGACTACTATGAGCTGGTCTCGCCGATCGGCGTGCGCTATGTCCGCATCACCAATGAGGGCGAGATCCCGGCGGGCGGCAAATTCGCGATCAGCGGTCTGCGGCTGTTCGGAAACGGCGGCGGGGAAGCACCCGCGGCGCCCGCCGGTCTGACGGTCAACCGCCCGGTGAGCGATGAGCGCTCCGCCGTCGTCTCGTGGGATGCGGTGCCCGGCGCCGAGGGCTATATCGTCCGCTACGGCAGCTATGAGGATTCGCTGAATATCCATCACCAGGTGATTGGCAGAAACACCGTTACCATCCACAGCCTGAACATGGGGGTGGACTACTGGTTCACAGTGGACAGCTACAACGACTCCGGCTATACGGAAGGGACGAATACGGTGAAAGCGGCGCATACGCTGCCCGCGCCCGAGCGGCCGGATCCCAACCGGCCGAGCGATCTGATTCAGGAGGGCTTCGCGGTCTATGAGGCGGAGGACGGCGCCTTCTCGGAAGGTGTGGTGATTTCCGGCGCGGGCGAGGATGCCTTTGCCTCCGGCGGCAAGACGCTGCACAACCTGCATATGGCCGGCGCGTATTTCGAGGTCACAGGTGTGGACGGCGGCAATGGCGGCGACGGCACCATCCGGCTCGCTTTCTCCAACGGCAATCCGTCGTCCAAAACCGAGGTACTGGTCAACGGCAAGTCCATCGGTACGTTTGAACTGAAAAACAGCGGCGGCTGGAACGCGTTCATCGTGACGGAGATCCCCGTGAGCGGGCTGCTGGCCGGTGAGAACAACACCATTCGTTTCATGGGCGGTCAGGAGGGCTACAACCCCGATTTCGTCCAGGTTGTGTGGTAAAACGATTTGTGAAAGCGGGCGACCGGGTCAAACCGGCCGCTCGCTTTTTGTCAGTTGTGACCGGGTAAACCGATGTTTGGCGGTATCGTTCAAATGCTTTTCTCTTTCCTCTTGCTTTTTTGTAAAAAACGTGCTAGAATAAAAATGCCATTACCACCATCAGGGGAGAAAGGCGGTTGTTCATGAAGCTTCGCGGTCTGGCGTTGGCACTGGTTTGTGCCGTTCTCTGCGGGCTTTCGGCCTGCGGAGAAAGCAAAAATCCCGTTCCGGATGAATCGTCGGGCGGTTCGACGCTGCGC
>USLV01000268.1 GCA_900555705.1 uncultured Oscillospiraceae bacterium
GAATGAGAAAAATCGCCTGTCCGATGAAAAAATAGTAGTTGGACAGAGCGCTGAGAAAAACGGCGATGGCGAACAGTCCGCGCTTGCCGTCCTTCATATAGCGTTCCATCCCGAGCAGCATCAGTGGAAAATAGAGAATGGCTTCATGGAAATGATTGAAAAAGATATTATAGATCGAAAAGCCGGAGAAGGCATAGAGCAGGCCGCCGACAACCGCCAGCTCCGGCCGAACAAACCGCCGCAGAAATGCATAGGCGAACAGCGACGCGAGTGCCAGCTTTAACATCAGCAGCGGCGCCATCATATAGGGAATCGCCTCGCTCGGAAACGGCAGGGTCAGCCAGAAAAACGGGCTGCCGAGCAGATAGAAAGAATAGGAGCCGACAAAATTCGCGCCGAGATCGGTATTCCAGTTCCAGAAGATATTCCCCGATCGCACTGCGTCGTGCGCCATGCGGTAGAAGGGAATTTGCTGGACGTTGAAATCGCCGTAGTAGATGAAATATCCTCGGTTATAAATCAGGAACGGTAAAAACAGCAGAAAAGCGATTAGAAGCGCAATCCAGAAAGCCTGTGGCGCACGGCTCTTCGGTTTTGTCAGCGATGTGGTCATGCGGCATCCTCCTTTGATGGCGACGTATCCACCGAAATTTGGGAAAGGCAAATCTGTGATCTCTTCAGCGTTGATGGATATCCAGCTGCGGAAACGGGATCTCGATACCGAGACGATCGAACTCCTGCTTGACCGCTTCCTGCAAATCGAAGTAAACGGTCCAGTAATCGGCGCTCTTGCAGTGGGCACGCAGCACAAAGATCAGCGCGCTGTCCCCCTGTTGATGCAGCCGCGCCATTGGCTCCGGATCCGCGAGCACCAGTTCATGGGCGGTTGCCACCCGCATCAGCGCCGCCTTGACCGTTTCGAGATCGCTGCTGTAGGCAACGCTGAAATTCAGGTCGACACGCCGGGTCGTCTGGGCGGAATAGTTGACCAGCGTCGCGTTGGACAGCGTACCGTTCGGAATGGTGATCTTGCGGTTATCCGGTGTGATAAGGGTCGTATAAAAAATCGTGATCTCCTCGACGGTCCCGGAATCGGTATGGGTGTCGATATAGTCGCCGATGTGGAAGGGCTTGAAGAGCAGCAGCATCAGGCCGCCGGCGAAATTGCTGAGACTCCCCTGCAGGGCGAGGCCCAGCGCCAATCCCGCCGAGCCGAGCACCGCCACCATATTGGTCATCGGGATACCGAGCATCGCGGCAACGGTCAGAAACAGCAGCACCCGCAGTGAGATGGAGAGCAGGCTCGTCAGAAAGCTCCGCGCACCGTCATCCAGCTTCCGGAAACCGCGTCCTTTCGAAAGGCGACGGATCAGAAACCGGATCAGCCGCCAGCCGATCGCCAGCACCAGTATGGCGGACACCAGCCGTACTCCGGCTGTCACAGCATATTCCGAGACGGTTTTCCAAAATGCTTCCATCATCAAACACTCCTTCTGGTTGATTCGATACCGGTCAGATCAAAGGCTGGAATATAGGTGGTCCCGCTGCTGCCCGGCTCCTGGAGATAGCCGTCGGTCAGCCCCTTTTCCAGCATGTAGTCGGTCACCTTGCGGCACTCCCGACGGGTGAGCGGCCGGTTGAGCGACGGATACTCCGACAGCTCCCGTACCGGCGTGTACTGAAACATCAGGCTGAGCCATACGCCGGTCGGCAGGTGCTCCGCCATCCAATCCAGAACCTGTAACGAGTTTCGGGTATGTCCCGGCAGCACCAGATGCCGGATGAGAACGCCGCTTCTCAGCTGGCCGTTTTCCATTCTGTACGGCCCGGTCTGGCGGAACATCTCTAAAATGGCCGCTTTCGCCGTCTCCGGGTAATCCGCCGCACCGGAATACGCTTTGGCCGGCTCTGTCAGGGCATATTTCAGGTCCGGCAGGTACACCTGTACCCGGTTCTCCAAGCGTTTCAGGGTCTCCACGGACTCATACCCGCCGCAGTTCCAAACCACCGGCACCGGCCAGCGCTCCCCGCCCAAGGCCTCCAGCACCGCGTCCGTGAAGTGAGTGGGCGTCACTAAATCCAAGCAGGCCGCGCCCTGCTCCACCAGTTCCTCAAAAATCTCCCGGAGCCGCCGGGGGGTGATGGGCTTGCCGTAGCCTTCCTGAGAGATCACGCCGTTCTGACAAAATTTGCACCGGAGATTGCACCCGGAGAAAAACACGGCGCCCGCGCCGTGCTCCCCCACCAGGCATGGTTCCTCCCACTGATGCAGCATGGCCCGTGCCGCCACCGGCCAAGTGGGCATGGCGCACACGCCCGCCGCCTTGTCCGGCGTTCGCTCCACACCGCAGCGGCGGGGGCAGAGATTACAGATCATCAGTCTCCCGTACCCTTTCCGTTGAAGTCCGGGCCCAGATCCCCGGCCCGCCAGTGGCGGCGGCACAGGCCGATGTATTTGTCATTGGCCCCCAAGACCACCTGGGCGCCCTCCTTCAAAACCTTGCCGTTTTCGTCGAACCGGGCGTTAAACATAGCCTTTTTGCCGCACCAGCAGATGGTCTTGACCTCTTCCTGTCTCTTATACACATCTGACGCTGCCGACGAAGCTAGAAG
>USLV01000269.1 GCA_900555705.1 uncultured Oscillospiraceae bacterium
GGAGATGGCGGGGGGGACGCTCGAGATGGATTCCACGCCCGGGGAGGGCACGACGGTCTCTGCGACCTTCCGGAATTCCCATATCGACCGCATGCCGCTCGGCGACATGTGTGCCACCATGACGACGCTGATCCGGCTGAATCCGACGCTGGATTTTCTCTATCGCCGTCGGGTGGACGACGCGCTCTTCGTGCTGGATACGCGTGAGCTGCGGGAACAGCTCGGCGAGGTGCCGCTGAATGAGCCCGATGTGATGGTCTGGATCGAGGGGTATATACAGGAACAGACAGAGATGATAACAGGAGGAACAGTATCATGAAAACCATTGCAGAGCTGCAAGCGATCCGTGATAAGGCGCGCGCCAGCATGGCGATTCGCGAGGATCAGGAAAATGCGGTCCGTATCGTGGTCGGTATGGCGACCTGCGGCATTGCCGCCGGTGCCCGCCCGGTAATGAACGCCTTTGTGGAGGAGGTCGCGAAGCGGCATCTCGAGAATGTCAGCGTGGTGCAGACCGGCTGTATCGGCATGTGTCAGTTTGAGCCGATCGTCGAGGTGCTGGTGCCCGGCAAGGAAAAGGTGACCTATGGCAAAGTGACGCCGGAAAAGGTCGCCCGCATTGTCGCGGATCATGTTGTCAACGGCAATCCTGTCGCTGAATATACCATCGGCAATTTGATGAAATAATATAGGAGGGACAACACCCATGTATCGTTCACACGTATTGGTCTGCGGCGGTACCGGCTGCACCTCTTCCGGCAGCCAGCAGATCATCGAGGCGCTGAACAGAGAGATCGCCGCGAACGGTCTGTCTGATGAAGTGAAGGTCGTCCGGACCGGCTGCTTCGGCCTCTGTGCGCTCGGCCCGATTATGATTGTCTATCCGGAGGGCTGCTTCTATTCCCGCGTCAAAGAAGAGGATATCCCCGAAATCGTCTCTGAGCATCTGCTCAAAGGTCGTATCGTCACCCGCCTGCTCTATGATGAGACGGTGGAGCAGGATGATATCAAATCGCTCAAGGAGACGGACTTCTATAAAAAGCAGGTTCGCGTGGCGCTGCGTAACTGCGGCGTGATCAATCCCGAGTCGATCGAAGAATACATAGCCAACGACGGCTATCAGGCACTGGCCAAGTGCCTGACCGAATACACCCCGGAGCGGGTGATTCAGGAGGTTCTCGATTCCGGGCTGCGCGGCCGCGGCGGCGGTGGTTTCCCGACCGGCCGCAAATGGGCGTTGACCGCGCCCAATAAGGCTCCGCAGAAATACGTCGTCTGCAACGCGGACGAAGGTGATCCCGGCGCGTTCATGGATCGCTCGGTACTGGAGGGCGATCCCCACTGCGTGATCGAAGCGATGACCATCGCAGGTTATGCGATCGGCGCGACCAAGGGGTTTGTCTATGTCCGCGCGGAATATCCGATCGCGGTTCGTCGTCTGCAGCTTGCTATTGACCAGGCGCGCGAGATGGGCCTGCTCGGCAAGGACATCTTCGGTTCCGGGTTTGATTTCGATCTGGAGATCCGCCTCGGCGCAGGCGCGTTCGTCTGCGGTGAGGAAACTGCGCTGATGACCTCGATCGAGGGCAACCGCGGTGAGCCGCGTCCCCGTCCGCCCTATCCGGCGGTAAAGGGGCTTTATGCCTCGCCGACGGTGGAGAACAACGTCGAGACCTTTGCGAATATCCCGCAGATCATCCTGAAGGGCGCCGAGTGGTTCGCCTCGATGGGCACCGAGAAGTCCAAGGGCACAAAAGTCTTTGCGCTCGGCGGCAAGATCAAGCACACCGGCCTTGTGGAGATCCCGATGGGCACAACACTGCGTGAGATCGTTGAGGAGATCGGTGGCGGCATCCCGAACGGCAAGAAGTTCAAGGCCGTGCAGATCGGCGGCCCCTCCGGCGGCTGCTGCTGCGCCAGCAGTGAGCACCTGGACCTGCCCCTGGACTTCGACTCTCTGAAGAAGATCGGGGCTATGATCGGCTCCGGCGGTCTGGTGGTCATGGACGAGGACACCTGCATGGTGGAGACTGCCCGCTTCTTCATGAGCTTCACCCAGAACGAAAGCTGCGGCAAGTGCGTTCCCTGCCGGGAGGGCACCCAGCGGATGCTGGAGATCCTGGAGCGCATCGTGGCCGGTCAGGGCACCATGGAGGATCTGGATACCCTCCGGGACCTGGCGGATATGATCGAGAATACCGCCCTGTGCGGCCTGGGCAAGAGCGCGCCCAAGCCGGTCATCAGCACCCTCAACGCCTTCCGGGACGAGTATGTGGCCCACATTCGGGACCGCCGCTGTCCCGCCGGCGTCTGCTCCAAGCTTCGGGTGTACAGCATCGACCCCGCCAAGTGCAAGGGCTGCTCCAAGTGCGCCCGGAACTGCCCCGTCAACGCCATCTCCGGCGTGGTCAAGAAGCCCTACACCATTGATTCCAACAAGTGTATCAAGTGCGGCGCCTGCAAGGAAAACTGCGCCTTTGATGCCATCTACATCGAAGCGTAAGGAGGGCAATCATGGGTACTATTACAATCAACGGAAAAAAGGTAGAATTTACCGACGAGAAGAATGTTCTGACCATCATTCGCAAGGCCGGTTTCGAGGTCCCGACCCT